>JAYVYS010000762.1:0-3376 GCA_043784005.1 Isosphaeraceae bacterium | reverse complement strand
GAGAGATTCACAATGTCGGCGATGGTGCCGATTCGTCGGGTAGGGATCATACCTCGGAGCTTCTCGCCGGCCTCTCCGGGGAAGAGTCGGCGTGCCCCTTCCGTGTCGCCGATCGGACCGGGGGCGATCGCATTCACCCGAATGCCGAGCGGTCCCCACTCGACGGCCAAGGTCCGCGTGACCGCATCCACGGCGGCCTTGGCGGCGGCGACGTGAAGTTGGCCAGGCGTGCCGCCGTAATGCAAGGTCGCGCTGATGTTGAGGATCGAGCCGCCCGACTTCCCGAGCGCGGCGTGGAAGGCGGCGCGAGAGACATTCCATGTCCCTTTCGTATCGATGTCGATCACCGTGCCGAAGGCGTTGGGAGAAAGGTCGGCCGACGGGCATAGGAAGTTTCCCGCCGCCGCGTTCACCAGGAAGTCAAGCCTGCCGAACTCTTCGATCACCTTCGCGACGGCCAACGCGACCTGCTCCGGCTGGCGAACATCGGCCACAATTGGCAAACAATCGTGTCCCGAGTGCGCAGCCACAGAAGACGCGGCGGGTCCGAGGTGTTCAGCCTTCCGACTAAGGATCGCGGTGGAGGCCCCCAGCATCGCCAGTCCTTCGGTGATCCCCCGGCCAATCCCCGTTCCGCCGCCGGTGATCAGTGCCACTTTCCCTTCAAATAGGTTATCACGAAAGATGCTCATTCAAGACCTCGAACAAAAGAGTTTCTCAAACCTCGCCGAAATGGAGTCGGGATGCGATGAGGTCAGCCGCGCGAAGGTGTCCCAGCTCCCCCGTCAGTTTGCCACTGCTATCCCTCCGCGCACCGGAAACCAGCGCGAGCGGACTTGTCAATGGCATCGGCGGGCTCCTGGAGGCGAAGCGTTCTGGTCGCCGACCTCAGTGTACCAACCGCGCTTCCCACACGACACGCCATCCCTCTCGTGCTATCGTGAAGAATAGAGTGAGCGAGACCGGGACACGTTTTGGCAAGACTGGCGGCGGAAAAAGACCACGAAGAGTCGAAAAGAAGAGGCCACGATGTCAGGTATGGATCACGGACAGACTGCGGACGAATTCGCGGCGATCGCGGCGACAAACCTTGGGAAGACGGTTCTTGGCCGCGACCTCACGCAAGAGGAAGCGGATGCGTTGACAACGATCCTCAAATCCACTGTCCAAGCCCTCAAGCATGGGTTCATTCGACGCCTGGCGGATCACGTCGTCGCGGAACGTGAAGATGAGAGCGTCGAAGAATTTTTTGAGGACATGATCCAACCGGATTGAATTTTCCCGTCCCGTGTCAAACTCTGGAATTCCGCGATCTCTCGCAATTCCGAAATGCTCAAGTGACACGGCTCGTGTCGAATGTTAAACTTATGCGGAACGCGCGATCGATATGAAGCTTCGCGATATTTTTGAAAGTCAGGTTAGCCAGGAGGATCACTCGCCATGCTGACGATCTCCGGTCCAAAGAGCAGCGGGTTTTGCGACGGCATCAACCGCAGAGGGTTCCTCCGCATCGGCACGTTCGCCATGGGGGGCGCGGCGCTCAATATGGCCGACATCTTCCGTGCCGAGGCGGGGATGAAGTCGAAGGTTAGTGGGAGCGGGGGGCTTGGTCACAAAGCCGTGATCAATATCTTCCTCGCGGGCGGTCCTCCCCACCAAGATATGTGGGACCTGAAACCCGACGCCCCCGCCGAAATTCGAGGCGAATTCAAGCCGATCGCGACCAATGTTCCGGGAATCGAGATCTGCGAGGTCTTCCCTCGGCTCGCGAAATTGATGGACCGGGCGGCGATCATTCGCTCGATCGTCGGAGCGACCGGCGGCCACGACCTTTACCAGTGCAACACCGGCTGGACCATGAACGACCTCCGGGTTCTGGGAGGCCGGCCGAGCATGGGTTCGGTGGTCGCGCGGCTGCAAGGCCCCGTCGATCCCGCGGTTCCGCCGTTTGTGGGGATGGCTGCGCCGACGAAGCACCTCCCGTGGAGCGATCCGGGCGCGACCGGCTTTCTTGGCCCGACCGCTTCCTGCTTCAAGCCGACCGGCCCTGCCGTCGACAACATGATCCTCAACGGCGTCAGTGTCGATCGCCTCGACGATCGCAAGCGGCTCCTCTCCAGCTTTGACAAACTCCGTCGCGATGTCGACGCGAGTGGAGCGATCGACGGGGTTGATTCCGCGACAGCGCTTGCCTTCGACGTGCTGACGTCCAGCAAGCTTGTCGAAGCGCTTGACCTCTCCAGGGAAGACCCGCGGCTTCGCGCGAAGTACGGTGATGGCAAGCCTTACAAATACCAATTTGATGGCGCTCCCACGGTCAACGACCAACTTCTTGTGGCTCGTAGGCTCGTCGAGGCGGGTGTGCGCGTGGTCACGCTCAGCTATGGCCGATGGGACAGCCACGGTCAAAACTTCGATCTCGTTCGCGACCACGGCGCAAAGCTCGACCAGTGCCTCAGCGCTCTCATTGAAGACCTGGAAATTCGCGGCATCCTCGACGACGTGACGGTGATCGCCTGGGGCGAGTTCGGCCGGACTCCTCGGATCAACCCTCAAGCGGGACGCGACCACTGGCCGCAAGTGAACGCCGCGTTCCTCGCCGGGGGTGGCATTCGCGGTGGGCAGGTCGTCGGCGCCACCAATCGTCTGGGTGAGTTCGCGAGCAATCGCCCCGTGCAATTCGCGGAAGTCGTGGCGACGCTCTACCACAATCTGGGAATCAACGTCGCGACAACCACCGTGGCCGATCCCGCCGGCAGACCACAATACCCGGTCGAGAAGGCGCCGCTCCCCGAGCTGGTTTGACAATCGGGGCGGATGACGATGAGTCGCCGCTACTCGTCGAGCTTGTCTTAGCGGAACACTTGATGCCAAGTGATTTCTCACAGAGTGACTCGTGCTACCGCGGAAGAAGTTTGACGTTCTTGTGACTGGCCAGCCCGGTCTTCGCATGAGACATCCCTCCTTCCCTTGTGATCAGGAGTTACTTCGTTCTTAGTTGAACGCGGTCGAATTCCCGGCGGACATGAACCATTCTCGTAGGGTGGGTCGAGTCTTCGAGGCCCACCATCGGCCGATGCGTGGTGGGCCTCGAAGGCACGACCCCCGCCGTCCTCAACGCGCACCGCTCCCGGACCGACGTCGCACGTCGGCTCTCGCACCTCTCACCTCATCTTCAAAACCTCAATCGACAAGCCGTTGACGTGACGATCGCTCATACGACTTGGCCATCATGTCGCGGTGCTGCTGGATGAATCGTCTTTCACCCTCGGTTTTCGCCTCGGAAATCTGACGATCGAGGTCCGAAAGCTCCGTTTCGGCGTCTTCCTCCTCCTCAGATTCGGCTTCGTTTCGGGAAGCCTCTATTTCCGGGTCC
>JAYVYS010000761.1:0-5420 GCA_043784005.1 Isosphaeraceae bacterium | reverse complement strand
GCCTTGAGCGAGGGAGAGGTTTACAAGTACGAAATCAAGAGCCGGTTCAACGATTACCTTGTTCAGAAGTCCGACCCTTACGGCTTCGCCGCCGAGAATCGTCCGAAAACCGCCTCGGTCGTCTGGGACGTCAATAAAATCAAATGGTCTGACCAGAAATGGATGGCCGAGCGCGACAAGCGTCAAGCGCTGGACGCACCGATTTCGGTGTATGAGGTCCATCTCGGCTCCTGGAAACGGATTCCCGAAGAGGACAATCGCTTCCTCACGTATCGCGAGCTTGCCGACCAGTTGGCCATTCACCTCCACGCGACACAATTCACTCACGTTGAGCTAATGCCCATCAGTGAGCATCCGTTCGACGGGTCTTGGGGCTATCAGCCCGTCGGCTATTTCGCGCCCACGTCGCGACACGGCACACCCGACGATTTCGCCTATTTCATCGACACAATGCACAAGCACGGCATCGGGGTGATTCTCGACTGGGTTCCGGCTCACTTCCCGCGCGACCTCCATGGCCTTGGTTTTTTTGACGGTACGCACCTTTACGAGCATGAAGATCCTCGTCTCGGAGAGCACCGCGACTGGGGGACCAAGATCTTCAATTACGGTCGTCCAGAAGTTCGCAACTTCCTCTACGGCAATGCACTGTTCTGGCTGGAGAAGTACCACATCGACGGCCTACGCGTGGACGCAGTGGCCTCAATGCTTTACCTCGACTACTCTCGCAAGGAGGGCGAGTGGGTGCCGAATGCGTTCGGTGGCAACGAGAACCTGGAAGCGATCGATTTTCTTAAACGGTTCAACGAACTCTGCCACAAAGAGCATCCCGGCGTCTTGACGATGGCCGAGGAAAGCACGAGTTGGGCCGGGGTCTCAAAGCCCACGTACCTCGGGGGGCTCGGGTTCAGCCTGAAGTGGAACATGGGTTGGATGAACGACACCCTCAAATACATTGAAAAAGATCCCGTGTATCGTAAATATGAGCACGGATCGCTCACTTTCAGCTTGATCTACGCCTTTCATGAGAACTTCATCTTGCCTCTGTCGCACGATGAGGTGGTCCACGGCAAGAAGTCGCTGCTGGACAAAATGCCGGGCGATCTCTGGCAGAAGTTCGCCAACCTCAGGCTTCTCTACGGGTATATGTTTGGACATCCTGGTAAAAAGCTTCTCTACATGGGCTGTGAGATCGCCCAGTGGCGCGAGTGGAATCACGATTCAAGCCTTGATTGGCATCTCATGGATTGGGGCGATCACCGAGGAATCTTCCGGCTGGTATGCGACCTCAACAGGATCTATCGCGACGAGCCTGCACTCCATCAGGTCGACTTTGAATGGCAAGGTTTCGACTGGCTCGAGCTTCACGACTGGGAAAACAGCGTCCTCGCGTTTCTACGTCGCGGCAAGAATCCCGACGATGCCGTGGTGGTCGTGTGCAACTTCACTCCTGTCCCCCGCTACGACTATCGAGTGAGCGTTCCTGTCGGCGGCTATTATCGAGAGATTCTCAACACGGACGCGGGGTACTACGGCGGATCAAATCTTGGTAACGAAGGCGGAGTCTGGGCCCATCCCGAAGCACACGGCGGACGGAGTCATCACATCAGCCTCAAGATTCCACCATTAGGGGTTATTTATCTGAAGGTGCCGAGCGTCTCTTGAAGCAAGACGACTTGAGGCTTACGGACGCACTTCGTTCTCTCTACGATAGGCGCTGACCCCCGGGATTCCGTGAGCCGAAACTATGAGGTCGAGCCGCGATCTCATCGACCAAGGACCCGACGGGTCGGGAGCCCCCCAAATGTCTCCTCCACCGGATGCTGCCCGCGACTTACTTTTCGGCCTGATCGCCCACCTCAACGGCCTGATCGACTCGACGGCACTCGCCGCGGCAATTGAGGGCGGGCCGAAGGCCGGAGATGAGCCGCTTGGCGATCGTCTTGTCGCCTGCGGGACCATCGGTTACTCGCTGAAAACGGCCATCGAGACGATCGCGGAGTGCCAGGTCTCGCGAAACGGCGGAGATGTCGAAAGGGCACTCGGAAGTCTCTCAACGTCCCCTTCCAATCGGGAGAGTCCGGCATATCCCCGCAATCTCACGCTCGGTTCGACGTTCCCCTATGCGAAGGGGAGTGATGAATCGGTCGCGACCGAGATGAACGAGACCATCGTGGTAGGACGGACTTCCTTCGAGGTGGGCACATCCACGTCGCAGGGCCAGCGCTTTCGTGTCCTTCGTCCTCATAAAAAAGGGGGCCTCGGCGCGGTCTTCGTTGCACTCGACACGGAGTTGAACCGCGAAGTGGCGCTTAAACAAATCCAGGAGCAGTACGCCGACGACGTGAACAGCCGCGCGCGGTTCGTGCTCGAAGCGGAGGTGACGGGCGGGCTCGAACACCCGGGGATTGTGCCGGTCTATGGACTCGGCACCGATGACCTCGGCCGTCCTTACTATGCGATGCGGTTCATTCGCGGACAGAACCTCAAAGACGCCATCGCCAGCTTTCATACCAAGGACGCTTGGATCGGCCGTCCAGGCGATCGCGCGATCGAGCTTCGAAAATTGCTCAGGAAGTTGCTTGACGTCTGCAATGCGATCGAGTACGCGCATCGCCGCAAAGTGCTGCACAGGGACCTGAAGCCCGGCAATATCATGGTAGGGCGTTATGGTGAGACCCTCGTCGTGGATTGGGGGCTCGCCAAGACGGCTGCGTCGCAAACCATGCCGCAAGGCCTGGTTGCGGAGCCGATAGAGCGACCGCTCATTCCAAGCGCTTCGAGCGGCTCCGCTCATACATTGCCGGGCTCCGAGATCGGTACTCCCGCTTATATGAGCCCGGAACAGGCCTCGGGAAAGCTCGATGAGATCGGACCCGCGAGCGATGTTTATAGCCTTGGCGCGACACTCTACACCCTCTTGACCGGCCGCCCCGCGTTTATCGAGGGCGATCGCAAACGACTTCTCGAAATGGTCCGTCGGGGCGAGTTCCCACATCCAAGATCGATCGATTCCACCATTGATCCAGCAATGGAGTTCATCTGCCTGAAGGCGATGGCTCCGCGACCGCAGGATCGCCACCAGTCACCGATCGCCCTTGCCGAGGATGTCGAACGCTGGCTCGCGGACGAGCCGGTCTTGGGACATCGCGAAGGGTCCGCGCGTAAGCTCATGCGTTGGGCGCGAAGACATCGCGCATGGACGCAAGCGGTCGCCGCCTCCGCGCTGGTGGTCACAGTCGTTTCAATGGCCACCACCGTCGTGATCAAACAGGCCTACGAACGTGAGCGCACCGCCCTGGTTCGCGAAGAGAATAGCCGTCGGCTCGCGCAGAAAAATTTCAACGACGCGAATAATGTCATCAGAGAACTCCTCTTTAAGCCGGCGCGAGGCGAGACGGGAATCGTGAACAAAGCGGCGCCGTTGCGGCAACGTCTGGCAAATGAGGCCGCTCGTCTGAGTGACTCATTCCTCGCGAACCAACCGGAGAACCGCGATGTCCGAAAGGCGACCGCCGATATTCACCAGGAGGCGGGAAACATCGCGAGGATGATCGGGCAGTATGACGTCGCGAGGCCACATTATCTCCGTGCCATCGAGCTGTCCGAGGGACTGTTGAATGAGCTTCCCGACGATCCCAGGTCCCGGCTCTCTCTCTTCAGCGTCTACAACGATGCTGCGGAATGGGACAAGCTTGCCGGGAAAGCCCAGGATTCCCTCAGATACTACAGGTCGGCCGAGGCACTTGCTCGCGACATGTTGACGAGGTCCGCAACTGACGCCAATTCGAAAAAAGCGCTTGCCACCGTACTGGGGGATCTTGGAAACACATTACACGATCTTGGCCAAGCCACCGAGGCCGAGGCGGTTTCTCTCGAAAGCGTTACGATGTGGGATGCGATGGCGAACGACCCGGGCGCGAATTACGACGACGAAAAACGGTGGGTAAATACGATCGCCCTACGCGATCGAGCCTCGATCCGCATCGACGCGGGAAAACTCGACGAAGCGCTGAGCCTTTTGGCCCGCGCCGAACGGGTTCTCGTCGGGATTTCCAAGCAGAGGATCGACAATAACAACACGCGCTTCCTCCGCGCCTCGACACGGAGTCTCATCGCCCGAGTTCACGCGCGTCAGGGGTCTTACGAACTTGCCGAAACCGAGTTTGGTGCGATCCTGCCCGGCATTTGGCGGTTGGTGACCGAACTGCCCGACACCGTTGTCTATCCGTTGGAACTCGCCAAGGCGCTTGATGGTCGAGGGTATGCGAGGTTCAAGCTTATGGGGAAGTGGAACCCGCCAGCCGAGTCCGATTCTCGACAGGGGCTCAGCACGCTTGAACCACTCGTGCAGCGTCTCCGTGACAATCATCGATTTCAGTTGATCATGATCGGAATCCTCGATCACCTGGCCGAGGTCACAAACGAACGAGGCAGTCTCGACGAGTCAACGAAGCTCACGCGCGAAGCCGGCGAATGGCGTGCCCGCGTCAAGGTCGTCGGACCTTGAAACAGAGTCTTATGACGTGGGTGATCGCTGTTTCGACCCAGCATATCCGACGCGATCATGAATCTCTCAGTCAAACAGCTTCCGCTGATCAAACAGCGCGTTGTATTCCGCTTCGACGACCGGTGCCGGTTCGGCGAGCCCGAGATGGCGATAGGCGGCGGGAGTGGCGCGGCGGCCTCGCGGGGTTCGCACGATGTAGTGCCTGCGAAGCAGGTAAGGCTCGACCTCGTCAGTCAGCGTATCCACGGCGATGTTCATGGTTGCCGCGATCGCCTCGGCACCGGTCGGACCTCCTTTGAAAACATGAACTAGCGTTTCTAGATAACGCCTATCCTGCCGGTCCATCCCTTCGCAGTCGATCTCTTGCATGTCGAGCGCATCGCGCGCAATGGCCAGCGTAATGTGACCATCTGCCCGTGCCGTCGCGTAATCTCGCACCCAGCGCAGGCGTGCATTCGCCAGTCTCGGCGTTCCCCGGCTCCTTTCCGCCAACTCGGATGCCGCATCGGCCGTGACGGTCGTCCGGAGCTTGGACGCATTGATCGCGACGATTTTCGTCAAGTCGTCGACGTCGTAAAACTCAAGGTGTTCGTGCATGTGAAAGCGATCACGAAGCGGGCCCGAAAGCATGCCGCTTCGCGTCGTCGCGCCGATGATTGTGAATTTCTTCAGAGGCAGATTGATCGTCCTGGCCGACATTCCCTCGCCGAGGACGACATCGACGCGAAAGTCTTCCATCACGGGATAGATGAACTCCTCGACGGTCTTGGGCAGGCGATGGATCTCGTCGATGAAGAGGATCGAGCCCTCGGAGGCGTTGGTCAGAAAGGGCATCACGTCCATTTTCTTATCGAGCGCGGGACCGCTCGTCATGTTCAACTCGACGCCCAGCTCATTATGAAGGACCGTC
>JAYVYS010000760.1:0-8317 GCA_043784005.1 Isosphaeraceae bacterium | reverse complement strand
GACCGATAGGGTTTGAGTAAGCCGGATGCGGGAAATCCGCACGTCCGGTTTGAAGAGGGCGGAGGAGGTAGTGTCTCTACTCCTCCGCTACTCGACCGGTTGAATTCTCTTCATTCCTCCCTGCGGCTCTGCAATCCTCTCGCGCCTAGGACTACCGTATCCATCGCATCTTCTCGACCGAAGGCCGCGCGGGGATACGGATATCTCGACCGAACGGGATTTTTGGGCCGAAAGGCGTGAGGTGCGGCCAATAGACGCAGAACGCCTTGCCGATCAGAAGCGCTTCGGGCACCTCCCAACTCGCGCGTCCCGAATCGTCCCACCCTTGCGACGCCGTTCGCAATTTCGAATCGATCTGGTCATTCCGGTTCCAGTCGCGTCCATCACGGCTCCAAGGGCTATTATCTCCGAGCATCATGTAACGGCCGGGTGCGATCTCAAAGTCTTTGGGAGGAATCTCGGCGAAATCGCTGAAATGGGAGGGGTCGGCGAGCCAGTCGAAGACCGCGACCGGATCGCTCCGATAAAGATACTGCATGTCGAAGTGGGGGAGGTCGGCGTGGGCCGGGTCATGCGTGTAATAGATGTCACGAGTTAGAACCAGACCGCTGACCGCGACATCCGCACCCCGAGAAGCCACCCCGGCGGGGTCGAGGTCGGCGGCGTTGGGTGCGATCTCTTCGCCGGGGTCGTAACTCACCCCTTCGCCAAAGGGCAGTCGGCCATCGATCTTGATCGTCAATCGGTCGTCGACATTTGCGAATGAGATCGAGTGACGTCCCGTCCCATTGATCCCGGCAGGCTGCGGTCCCGCGATTTTCGCGGCTCCTCGCCAGATGGTGACCGAATCTGATGCGAGGTCGATTTCACAACGATTCGCGATCCCCGCCTTGACCAATTCCACCCGAAACGCCCCTTTTTTCTGACGGACGTCCAGAGAAAAGCGTAAGGTCAGGTCGCCAACCCAGTTCGCCTGGCTCCAGGCCTTCCTTGAAGACTCGGGGAAGTCGAGCGAATCGGCGGTAACCTCGGTGTTATACGAGTAGAAGTCCGTGATCAGGGTGCGTCGCGGCGGGTTCGCCAGTTCCTGGTTTCGCGAAATCGCAGACCACTGCGCGGGGTCGGGCACGACGTGCCGATAGCGAAGCTCGTTCCAGTCCTCCGACACCTTGGCCTGATAAACGTGCGTGTCCCTGGGCACGTTCGCCCAGCCCCCATCTTGTCGGGGAAGCCATCGCAGCCATTCCGGGTTCGTCGACAGGGCTTTCGCGCGGTGCGCGTCGTCGAAAACCATGATCTGCATGGCTTCCTGATGCTTGAGCGGTCGCAACGCCCGGCGAAATGGCTCATCATTCGCTGATCGAGGGCGGGTCCAGATATCCCCTCGAAGAATCCGGACGATCTCGTCGGGCATACCCACCAGGCGCTTGATGTAACGGACTTCGGGCTCCTCGGGGAGCTTGAAGACCGCGACGTCCCAGCGTTTCAACGTGGCCTGCGCGACGCGCGAGAGAAACGGGAGATTCAGGGGGGTCTTCATGACATAGATCCGGTCCCCTTGAAAATTCGGCTGATCTCCGATCCTCGCCTGATACCGGCAGTTCACACAGGTCCCCGCTTCGACCCAACGCCCCTCGGGCCTCGACTCGTCGGGTTTACCGATCTCGCCATCGGCGTTCACCGCGAACACGAACCCACATTCGGGACAGGCGACTTCCTTGTGTCTTCCCATCAGCGTCGGGGCCATCGAACCGGTCGGAATCACGAAGCCTTCCGCTTCGACGCCGAGAACAAGGAAGAACAGGAAGACGAAGACAAACGTCTCGACCGACTCTCTGCTACTAGAGACGTTCGGTTTGCGCTTGTCTGGCACTTGTTTTTTTGGGTCAATCGCGTTTCCGGCCGGCATTAATGACATCTCATGGTGGCCCACGTCGAGATTCGGTGGTCATTCGAGATCGGGCGTGCGGACAATATCTGGGGATGCTTGGCAAGATAGAGAAGGCGGTGAATGCCAGATTTACGCTTCGCAAGCCGGTTTGGTTAAAGAAGCGAGCCCTACGACCTCGCACCCGCCCCCAAACCACTCAATTCCTCCAATGTCGACACACCCCAAGATTCCCGTACTCAATCCCGTCCCACCGTCCCAGCGGAATGATAGGTCATTCGCTCGATCCGCGCGATCCTTGTCCCCCGACCTCAAACCAGCCGATTCCGACGTCCCGCTTTTGCCTTCGAAGGAGGTCGGGGTGTACTGCTTGGCGGAGTGACGATGGGTGGGTCGACGACCGCGAGACGCTTTGACTTGACCTTGATCTTGGCCTTTGTCGCCGAACGCTTGGGCGCTTTGGATCGCGAGGATGATTTCGCTTTGGGAACGCTGAAAAGATAGGGAACCACGTCGTCGAGACTGTCCACGACGTGAAAGGTCATGTCGGCCTTCACTTCGGCAGGGAGTTCGACAAGATCTTTTTCGTTGTGACGAGGGATCAGGACCGTGGTGATCCCCGCGCGCCGCGCTGCGAGGACTTTCTCTCGCACGCCGCCGACGGGGAGAACCCGCCCAGTGAGCGTAACTTCACCCGTCATCGCCATGTCGGACCGGATCGCCGCACTTCGCGAGAGGCTGATCAGGGCCGACGAAATCGCAACGCCCGCGGAGGGACCGTCTTTGGGAACGGCCCCCGCCGGGACATGGATATGGACGTCGGTTTTCCGAAACCACGCGGCGTCGATACCGAGCAGCTTGGCATGGCTGCGAAGGTAACTCATAGCCGCGTGGGCACTCTCTCGCATCGACTCACCAAGAAGTCCCGTCAGCGTGAGCGTGCCTTTACCCGGCATCCCTGTCGCCTCGATAAAGAGGATCTCGCCTCCCGAAGGCGTCCAGGCCAGGCCGGTGGCGACGCCCGGAATGCCCGTGCGACCGGCGACTTCTCGAAAGAACTTAGCCGGTCCAAGCGAGTCGGACACCTTGGTGGGAAGGATGATGGTGCTCTTTTTCTGCCCCTCCGCGTGTTTCCTAGCGACTTTCCGACAGATCGCGGCGACCTCGCGCTCAAGGTTTCGCAGGCCGGCCTCGCGGGTGTATTCCGAGATCACCTTTTTGATGGCGTCATCGGTAAAGGTCACGTCTTTGGCCGAGAGTCCGTGGGCTTCGAGCTGCTTGGGAATGATGTACTTCTGGGCGATCAGAGTCTTTTCTTCCTCGCTGTAGCCGGGAAGTTGCAGCACTTCCATGCGATCGACAAGAGGGGCGGGGATGGTTTCAAGCATGTTGGCGGTGGCGATGAACATCACCTTCGAGAGGTCGAAATCGACATCAAGGTAATGGTCGCGAAACGTGGAATTTTGTTCGGGATCAAGGACTTCCAGCAATGCCGAGGAGGGGTCGCCCCGGAAGTCATTACCGAGTTTGTCGACTTCGTCGAGCATGAAGACAGGGTTATTCGTCCCCGCCTTTCGCATCCCTTGGATAATCCGACCCGGGAGCGCGGCGACGTAAGTGCGACGGTGACCGCGAATCTCCGCCTCGTCGTGGACACCGCCGAGGCTGATCCGCACGAACTGGCGGCCGAGAGCCTTCGCGATGCTCTTCCCGAGGGAAGTTTTACCGGTTCCCGGCGGTCCGACCAGGCAAAGGATCGGGCCTTTCATGTCTTTTTTGAGCTTCCGAACGGCCAGGTATTCGAGAATCCGCTCCTTGATCTTTTCTAGGTCGTAATGGTCGGTGTCGAGGATCTTACGGGCACGTCGAAGGTCGAGTCGATCGCGGCTTGACTCGGACCAGGGGAGCACCGCGAGCCAGTCGAGATAGGTGCGGATGATCGAATACTCGGCGGAGCTTGGGTGCATCCCAGCGAGCCGGTCGATCTCGCGCTCGGCCTCGGTCATGACATCTTCGGGAGGACTGGCCGCCTTGAGTTTTTGCCAGAGTTCGTCAAGCTCGGGATTCTCGGGCTCGCCCTCGCCCAGTTCCTCCTGAATCGCCTTGATTTGCTGCCGTAGAAAATGGTCGCGCTGGGCTTTCGTCAGCTCAGAGCCCACTTGTTCCTGAATCTTGCTCGAAAGCTCGATGATGGCGATCTGTCGGGAAAGATACTGACCGAGTTTTTCCAGTCGCGCCTTGACGTTGATCTCCGAGAGCAGTTTCTGCTTTTCCTCAATGGTAAAGGGCAGGCTGGAGGCGAGCAAATCGGCGAGCCTGTTGGGCTCACGGGTGTTCATCGCCGCGACTTGCAATTCTTCGGGAACTTGCTGACTTTGTTCGACCATCCGCTGAAAAAGTCGGTTGACGTGATGGGTGAGGGCGTCGAGTTCAACGCCCTCTTCGATCACCTCTTCCATGGGTTCAACGCGACCGATCAGATATGGCTCGGTGGCCACGATCTCGACGAGCTTGGCACGGACAATCCCCTGGCAGACGATCCGGGTCGTGCCGTCGGGGAATTTGAGCATCTTGAGGATCGAGCCGATACAGACGGTCGGGTAGAGCGATTCCAAGGTGGGATCATCAACCTCGGGAAGCTTTTGGGTCACGAGACCGACGGACTTATTGCTCGCCAACACGTCGTCGACCAGCTTGATCCCGCCGGTCCGGTTGACCACGAGCGGCACCACGGTCTGCGGGAAGACAACGTCGGTTCGAAACGGCAAGAGCGGGATGCGGTCGGGAATGGGAGGCTCCGCCGCGGCCAACTTTTCGGCAAGCGCGATCTCGCGACCGCGCACTTCTTCATCGCCGAGCGGCGACCCCAGAGGGGTCGGCACGGTGATCGTCGGGTCGGATGGGCGGCGGGCCTTTTTCTTGGGTCGCATGAGGTTGCGTCGATTACCGAGGTGTTGAGGCGGGCGTCAGGCCCACCGGTAGGTTAGAACGGCTTCATCGCCCGCCATCACAAATTGTTTCCAAGATACCTCAGGAAGGAAAGAGCGTACCCGGAACGATCGAATCAGAAGCGGAAAACAAAGCATCCTCCTCGACACTTTTGTTCGAGACCGACGCGACGCGACGCGACGAGGTTAACGTCCCCAGTCCGAATCGCGCGTTGAACGATAACTATCATGCATGGTTTGAAGAATCTGGTAGTTCATGAATGCGAACGAGCCGACCCAAAGCGCGGACATGTAATCCTGCCGGGTCGCCGCCCAGACCGCGAAACCACCCGCGGTCAAAAGCGAGACAACATGCCCCCATCGCACGCCGTTGACAGGATTCAAGGCACCGAGCACGGTCGCGGTGATTTGTCCGCCGTCGAGAGGCCAGATCGGGAGAAGGTTAAAAAGGCCCCACCAAAGGTTGATCCAGAGCAAAGTCTGAATGATTTCAATCATCGGCATGGAGAGGTGAGGCCCCATCTTCGCGAAGCCTTTTATACTGCCATTTCCCACACCGATCGAGGCGAGCGAATCCATCGGATCGATGCCGTAGCCCGCCTTGAGAGCGACCAGGACCAGTGAGAACAAGCCGAACCCCGCACCAGGCCCCGAGAGCAATACCACGACTCGTTTCCAGGGAGCCTGGTGCTGGTAATCGTAATAGCAAAAGCCTCCCATCGAATAGAGGACGATTCCTCCAGGCTCGCGTCCAAGCCACCTCGACGAGAGCCCATGGCCAAACTCGTGGACCAAAATGGACACGAATGCACACGCGATGAATATCAAGACCGAACGCAGCGGTTGTCCGTGCATCCCGCCGAGCATCGCCATGATTAGCCAGAAAAGCGGGTGGACACGAACCGGGATGTCCAGCAACCGAAACTTCAGGTCGTATGCGGTGTGATCGGGCGAACCAAACATGAATCCAGGACCTCGTGCGAATCGACGGTGCCGCGACGGAATGCGTTCGAGCCTATCAGAGTAGATATTAATTGGCATTCAAGGCAAGTGGCCCCTTCCAATTGCGGATTCCATCCGCGCCGTGGTAGGGTCAAAAAGCGAGCTGATCAACAAGTCGATCACCTCGGTTCCGATTCTCAGGGGTTTTAAGTCGAGAGACGCATGAAGTTTACCAAGATGCACGGAATCGGCAACGACTACGTATATGTGAACGGATTCGACCAGCCGTTGCCTGCCAACCCTTCTAAACTCGCAATCACCGTGAGCGACCGCCACTTCGGCATCGGGTCCGACGGCCTCATTCTTATCGTTCCGTCCGACGTCGCCGACGCGAAAATGCGGATGTTCAACGCCGATGGTTCGGAGTCGGAGATGTGCGGCAACGGTGTCCGTTGCGTGGCCAAGTTCATCCACGACCACGGAATCGCAAGGAAGCCAAGGGTGACCGTCGAGACAGGCCGAGGCGTTCTCACACTCGACCTTGAGATCGAAGCCGGCAAGGCGTGCCGGGTCCGGGTTGATATGGGAGCGCCGATCCTTCGAGGCTTTGACATCCCGACCTTATTGCCTGGAAATCCGCCGGTGGATGCGCTACTCTCCGTGGCGGGACACGACCTCAAGGTCACGCCGGTATCGATGGGAAACCCGCACGCGGTGGTCTATGTCGAGGATGTCGCGACATTCCCGGTCGAGGCGCTCGGCCCCCTCATTGAACATGATCCCGCTTTTCCTCGGCGAGTGAATGCGCACTTCGTGCAGGTTCTCGCGCCGGGAGAGGTCCGGATGCGTACGTGGGAGCGCGGTTCGGGGATCACCTTGGCCTGCGGAACCGGTGCCTGCGCGGTCTGTGTCGCGGGGGTACTCACCGGTCGAAGCGATCGCAAAATTCTCGCCCACCTGCCAGGCGGCGACCTGATCCTGGAATGGCCCGCCGACGATGGCCCTGTCTTCATGACAGGCTCGGCGACGGAGGTTTTTTCGGGAGATTGGATGGAGATTTAGCGCGGAAGGATTCAACCACCAATCGACAAGATCGGCGAGGGTCTCCGATCCCTCAAGACGTTGGGACCTGGATCGGCGTGGGCCTCAGACCCTGCCGGTCGGCGAGATCGACGAGTGGCTTCGCGAGGTTTCGGCATATAATGTGAAAGTGGTAAAGCGCGTCGCCCCTCGTCGCCTCGCATCATAAGGACGGACTTCCATGAAACACTTCCAAAGATTTGCCGC
Source organism: Isosphaeraceae bacterium (assembly GCA_043784005.1). Taxonomy (GTDB): domain Bacteria; phylum Planctomycetota; class Planctomycetia; order Isosphaerales; family Isosphaeraceae; genus JAYUFP01. The sequence goes on along the minus strand of JAYVYS010000760.1, from coordinate 1,252 downwards.
CTTGCTTCTGTCCTGCGCAGGCACGGCCATGGTCCTCGCGCAAGCCCCTGCCCCGTCGGGTGGTCAGCCCGCGGTGGCTGCGGCTTCCAATTCCGCACGCAAGAGCATCGTTCACCATTATCCTTATCCGTACCCGAGCTATTATCACGGCGACCAGTCCGCGGGTTACCGGAATCCGGGTTCGCAGGGGCGTTACCTGGAATACTATCCGCCGGGTAATCAGTTCCAGGAAAATAATGACCCGGTCCGCCCGGCTCGATTTGACACCGGGTTTGGAAACCGCTCCGAGCAACTTGCCTCCCAGCAAGTGGGGATAGCGCGCTACAACTCGATCCAAGGGCACATCGACAATTATTCTCGGCCCATGATGGGGGTCGGGTTCTTTGGCGGGTTTTATTGAGGTCAGGAAGACGCCGGGAATCCCTCTCTGCATCCGGTCGGCATTTAATATTGATCGCTGAATGCCCCGGGTCGGACTCGCCCCGTGTCCTCCGCTATTGTCCATTCGAAGACACGGGGCGAATACGACCCGGGGCACCCGAAAAACGGCCCGCCAGGGAAATCGGCGATTCATTTCAAGGCGATTTCTTACTCTTCCTCAATCCCCGCGTGCGACTTCGTCCAACGTTCGATGATATGCTGCTGCACGTTCGGGGGGACCGGTTCGTACGACTTGAATTCCATCGTGTACGACCCCTGACCGGCCGTCATACTCTTAAGGTCGGTGGCATAGCGAAGCGTTTCACTCAAGGGTACCGAGGCCTGGATCACCTGAGCGCCTCCGGCGAGCGAGTACATCCCCGTGATATGGGCGCGACGGGTGGAAAGGTCGGCGGAGACATCGCCGAACTTCTCGGTCGGCACGGTCACTTCCAGCGTGACGATAGGTTCGAGCAAAATGGGTTTCGCCTCCAGAAACCCTTTGCGGAACGCCGTGGCCGACGCGATCTTGAACGCCTGTTCCGAGCTATCCACCGGGTGATAGCTGCCGAAAAAGACCTCGACCTCGACATCCACCACGGGGTTGCCCGACACGATCCCCTTGTCGAGCTGTTCGCGCACGCCTTTCTCGACGGCGGGAATGAAGTTGTTGGGAATGACCCCCCCCTTCACCGCGTCTGTGAACAAGAATCCTTCACCGCGCTCCCTCGGCCGGACGCGAATCTGGACGTCAGCGAATTGCCCTCGCCCGCCGGTTTGCTTCTTGTGGCGGTGATGAGCTTCCGACGATGTGCTGATCGTCTCAAGGTAC
>JAYVYS010000759.1:0-6426 GCA_043784005.1 Isosphaeraceae bacterium | reverse complement strand
GTCAGAATCGACAAACTCATCGCGGTTCGCGAGAACTTGAATAAGTCGCTCGCGTCGGAAAAGATCAAGCTGTCGGTCAGCGACTTCGTGACCAAAGCCATTGCCCTCGCTCTGCGAAAGCACCCCGGCGTAAACGCCTCCTACGAGGCGGACGCGATCGTGATCCACCCCGAGATCAATGTCGGGATCGCGGTGGCCATGGAGGGGGGCTTGATGGTCCCCGTCCTGCGAAACGCCGACATTCTGGGCTTAAGAGATGTTCGCGTCGGCACCGAAGCGATCGTCAACGCGACCCGAGGCGGCACGCTGAAGCCCAACCAAATGATGGGCGGGACGTTCACGATCAGCAATCTCGGGATGTATGGCGTCAAGCAATTCGACGCGATCATCAACCAACCCGAGGTCGCGATCCTCGCTGTCGGCGCGGGGGAAAAGCAGGCGGTTGTCGATGGGGACAAGCTCGTGGTCGGCAATGTCATGACCTGCACGCTCACCGCCGATCATCGGGCCGTCGATGGCGCATTGGCCGCCGAGTTTCTGCGATCGTTCAAGGAATTTCTCGAAGAGCCAGCCTCAATGCTGCTCTGAGACGCGCTGCTTATCTTCAGCTCCCGGCGGACACTTGGGCGGCTGTCGGGCGATGATCGCGTCGACCGCGACGGGTCCGCCTTAGGAGCTGACGTTTTTTCGAAAGGGCCGCATGGCTTACGAATTTGACATCGTGGTGGTAGGGGGTGGGCCCGCGGGCTATGCCGGGGCGATCCGCGCGGCGCAGCTTGGTAAACGCGTCCTGTGTATCGAGCGAGACAAGCTCGGCGGCATCTGTCTAAACTGGGGGTGCATCCCCACCAAAGCCCTGCTCACTAACGCTCACCTCGCCGAGATGTTGAAGAATCACGGCGACGAATTCGGGTTCAGCGGCTCAGCGGCCTGGGACTTCGCTAAGATCATCGCTCGCAGTCGGAGTATCGCCGGGAAGCTCAATAAAGGAATCGAAGGCCTGTTCCGCAAGTACAAAGTTCAGTCCAAATTCGGGGCCGCCAAGATCCTCGACCCGCACACCGTTCAGGTGGGCGACGACAAGGTCACCACCGAATTCATCGTGATCGCCACGGGCGTGCGGCCGCGCCCATTGCCAGGCGCGGAGTTTGATGGCAAGGCGATCCTTTCCTATAAAGAGGCGATGAGCCTCGCGAAACAGCCGAAATCGATCTTGATCGTCGGTGGCGGTCCGATCGGCCTGGAATTCGGGTACTTCTATAACGCGCTTGGCACCAAAGTCACACTCGTCGAGCTGATGGATCGCATCCTTCCGGGTGAAGACGATGAGGTCTCCAAGACTCTCGAACAGAGCCTTGCGAAGCGCGGAATCGAGATCCTGACGTCTTCGAAGACGGGGAAGATCGAACGAACCGTCAGCGGACTGAAGGTCGCGATCGAAACACCCAAAGGGCCGAAAACGGTCGAGGCTGACGTGATGCTGGTCTCGATCGGAGTGCTGGGAAACGTCGAGAATCTGTTCGCCGAAGGTCTGAATGTCGAGCTTTTCAAAAACCACATCAAGGTCGACCCGAAAAACGGCTATGTGTCAAGTGTGCCGGGTATCTACGCGGTAGGGGACGTGATCGGCCCTCCTTGGCTAGCTCACGTCGCTCATCACGAGGCGATCTGCTGTATTGAGAAACTCTGTGGCCACGCCGATCACACCGTGGACTACTCCATTATACCGGGCTGCACCTACACTGACCCCGGTGTGGCAAGCGTCGGCCTGACGGAAAAGGGCGCGAAAGAGGCGGGTCACGAGATTCGTATCGGCAAGTTTCCGTTCTATGCCAGCGGCCGAGCACAGGCCTCGGGAGAGACTGAAGGATTTGTAAAGCTGATCTTCGAGAAGAAGTTCGGGGAACTCCTCGGAGCCCACATCATCGGCTCACAAGCGACTGAGATGATCGCCGAGCTTGTGATGGCGAAGACCTTGGAAGCCACCGAGCAAGAGATCTTCCAGGCCATGCACCCTCACCCGACCTATTCGGAGTCGGTGATGGAGGCCGCCGGACAGGGGCTGGGTGAATCGATTCATATCTGACAAGTGGCGGCGATTACACTTTGGTATCGGGCGACTTCGGTTCCGGTCGCCAGATCCAGACAGTGAGCGCGAGCAGCGCGAGATTGATTCCCCACTGGATGGAACTCGCGACGAGATAAGCCTGGTGGAGCGGGTAAAACGCGCGCATCTGCCCCGTTTTAAGCTTGGTGTCGAGGACGGGGTGCAGAGAAATCAAGCCTACGAGGACCGCCGAGGTGAGCGTCAACAATCCGACGCGCAACCATCGCGCACGACGGTCGTGCTTGGATCGTTCGAGAAAAAGCAGAATCCACCAGGAGACAACTGCGGCAACGCCGAAAACATTGAGATAATTTGACACCTGCCCAGTGATCATCCCGGATTCCAGTCCTCCCATCTCATCGTGAAGAATGGGAATCACAATCGCGCTGTAGAAAGTGAAGCCGCCAAGCCAAAACGTCATGCCGACAAGTGCCAGATAGCGAAAAAAAGGGATCATCAAGAATCGAAAATTCATTCGCGAAATCCTGGATCCGTTTCAGATCATCCAACTCTGACGACGATCAATCGTGGTGATTTCGATCAACGGACGGTCGGGTCCGGAATGTAACCGGAGAGTAATCGGAAGGACCGTGCTCGCCAACTCAACGGGATGGTCGATCGTTGAGCGACCCACGATTCTGAGTGATCCCGCGTCAGCTCGATACAGTTCGAGTGTCCACGGATCGCGATCCACGACGAGCAATTCACGGACCCCGAGTCTGGCGTAAAAGTCGAGTTTTTCTCTCGCTCTATCGTTCGGGCTAAGAATCTCGACAACAAGATCCGGCCCCCCTCGCCAATGGGTTCCACAATCTTTGGCGGAATTATCGCTCAGAAAAACCGCCACATCGGGTTCCCGGTAGTTTTTCTGCCAGCCTTGCTCGCGATCACTCACATTCACGCCATTGAACGCGATACCACTTCCTGACGCCTTGAGCAGCGTCCGAAAAACGAGCCAAAGTTCCGACGACAGAATGAGGTGTTCATTGTTCGGCAAGGGCGACATCACATAAACTCCGTCCCAGACCTCATCATGCTTCGCACCGTCGGTGGCTCCACGCTCAGAGCGTAGGCGATTGGCGAGTTCAAGGTCGTTGATGAGAAGGCTCATGGGTCCACCTCCGTCGGTCGATCAATCAACTTTGGATCGCTCGTTTATCCACGGCGAGTGCCGTCTCGCCAGATACGTTGGAGAGAATGGGAGGGGCATGGCAGGTCGATTTCTCTTAGATCATCCAACTCTGACGACGATCAATCGTGGTGACTTCGATCAACGGACGGTCGCTGCCCTCCACGATTCGAAAGACGATCGGAAGAACACGACTTACCAAGTTCTGAGGGTCTTTGAGAGTCGAGCGGCCAATCAGGTTGAGCAAGCCGTCGACCAGGCTGTAGAGTTCCAGTTCCCAGGGGCTACGACCCACGATAAGCAGTTCTCGCACGCCCACCGCGCCGTAAAACGCGAGTTTATTCCGGGCCTGGTCGTTCTTGCTCAGAATCTCAACCAGGAAATCCGGGCCGCCGCACCAATGCGTATCGCAATGCCTGCCGGGATTGTCATGGAGAATCACGGCCACATCGGGCGCGCGATAGTTCTTCTCCCATCCCTCCACGCGTTCGCTCACGTTGACGCCTGGAAGGACCATGTCACCGGCGGGCTCATCGACGACCGCGATGAACACCCGTTCTAACCGATTCACAAACAGTTGGTGTTCGATATTCGGAAGTGGCGACATGACATAAACTCCATCCCATACTTCGTCATGCTTCGCGCCGTCGGTGGCTTCGCGGTCGGCCCGGATCCGTTTGGCGAGTTCAAGGTCGTTGATGAGAAGGCTCATGCGGATCACCTCCGGCATTCGTTGAATCAACTATGGATCGCGCGTTTATCCACGGCGAGTGCCGCCTCGCGGAAGGCCTCCGAGAGTGTGGGATGGGCGTGGCAAGTGCGCGCGATGTCCTCCGCGCTGCCGTGATACTCCATGGTCGTGACCGCTTCCGCGATCATGTCGGACGCGCGAGGCCCGATGATGTGAACGCCGAGAACACGATCGGTCGTGGCGTCGGCGAGAATCTTGACCATCCCCTCGGTCTCGTCCATCGCCTTGGCCCGACCGTTGGCGAGGAAGGGGAACTTTCCCACCTTGTATTCGATCTTCCGATCCTTGATTTGTTCTTCCGTCAAGCCGACACTCGCCACCTCGGGCCAGGTGTAAACGACGCTCGGGATCGTGTTGTAATCCACGTGCCCCGCCTTGCCCGCCAAAAGTTCGGCGAACGCGACCCCTTCATCTTCCGCTTTGTGGGCAAGCATCGGCCCATCGATCAGGTCGCCGATCGCGGAGACCGAGGCGACGTTGGTGTGATAGTGAGAGTCGACGGGGACTTTGCCGGTTTTAGGGTCGAACGTGATGCCTGATTCCGTCAGACCCAAACCTTCAGTGTAGGGGCGTCGGCCGACGCAAACGAGCACGTAATCGGCATCATACTTGAGCTTTCGTCCGTCATTCGTCTCGGCGGAAACCGTGACCTTTTCACCCTCAACCTTGGCACCTGTGACCTTCGTTTCGAGTTGAAACTCCAGGCCTTGCTTTTTGAGGCTTTTGAAGAGCAGATCACCGACCTCGATATCCATCATCGGGACGATCCGAGGAAGAAACTCAATGACCGTCACCTTCGCGCCGAGACGTTTCCAGACCGATCCCAGCTCAAGTCCGATGTAACCGCCACCGACGATGACCAGATGTGAGGGAACCTTGAGAAAGGTCAACGCTTCGGTCGAACTGACGATTCTCTTGCCGTCGAAAGGCATGAAGGGAAGATTGATGGGTGCGCTGCCGGTCGCCAGAAGGATATGCTTCGATACGAGGGTCATCGCTTTTCCCTCCGCATCTTTGAGCACAACGGTCGTCCCCGAGGTCAGACGTCCGGAACCGTGGAAGGTATCGATTTTGTTCTTCTTGAACAGATACCGAACGCCATCGGTGAGTCCCTTGACGACCTCGTCTTTGCGCGCGAGCATCACGGGGACGTCGAGTCCAAGATTCTCGACTTTGATTCCGTGTTTGGCGAACCGCTTCTGGGCGAGGTGGTACAGCTCACTGGAATCGAGGAGGGCCTTGCTCGGAATGCAACCGATATTAAGACATGTGCCGCCGAGCGTGGCGCTTTTTTCGACACAGGCCACCTTCATCCCAAGCTGCGCGGCGCGGATGGCCGCGACATAACCACCAGGTCCCGCACCGACAACCAGCAGATCGTAAGGCTCGGCCACAACTCACTCCTTGCCCATCAAAGAACGTGACTCATCCCGGATTCCCAGGTTGTCAACGTTTCGTTCTAAATCGTCTTCGACATAGGGGCCCCGGGTTCCTCGCCGCGTCCCTCGATCGCCTCGGCTGTATCGCACGGGTTCAGAGTACCGAATCGCGTGGCATCCGCCGACGAACACGAATGGCGTAAGTCATGATTTCGCGGTGTTTCAACCAAATCGCTCAAACTTCGAGCATCAACCGCTCGGGGTTTTCAATCCCCTCCTTGACCTTCACCAGAAAGCTGACGGCCTCGCGGCCATCGACGATCCGGTGGTCGTAGGAGAGTGCCAGGTACATCATCGGCCGGATCACGACTTGATCGTCAATCACGACGGGTCGCTTCTGAATGGTGTGCATCCCGAGGATGCCACTCTGCGGCGGATTCAGAATCGGAGTTGAGAGGAGCGACCCGAAAACGCCGCCATTCGTGATCGTGAAAGAGCCGCCCTGCAGGTCATTTACCGAGATTGTGTTGTCGCGTGATTTGACGGCGAACGCACCGATGGCTTTTTCGATGCCGGCGAATGAGAGGGTATCCGCGCTCCGGATGACCGGGACCATCAAGCCGCGCTCTGTGCTGACGGCCACTCCGATATCGTAGAAGTTGTTGTAAACGATATCTTGTCCGTCGATCCGTCCATTCACCGCCGGGAAGGCTTTCAACGCCTCGATCGCGGCCTTGATGAAAAACGACATGAAGCCGACCGGCACACCGTGCTTGGCCTTGAACGATTCCTTATATTTGGCACGCAGGTCCATCACCCGCGACATATCCGCCTCGTTGAACGTCGTGAGGATGGCCGCCGTCGATTGGGCCTCGACGAGACGCTGGGCGATCTTCTGGCGGATACCGGTCATCCGCTTGCGGGTCTCGCGGGGAAGGGCGGCCGACGAAGTCACGGGGGCGGGTGCCGGAGGAGGAGAAGCCGGTTTCGTTTCCAAAGGAGGCGTCGCGAGATGCGCGAGGACATCCCCCTTCGTGATCCGTCCACCCGGGCCGGAGGC
>JAYVYS010000758.1:0-6245 GCA_043784005.1 Isosphaeraceae bacterium | reverse complement strand
TCAAATCGGAGCGACTCGCACGATCGTCAGGCGGCGACGATCCGGGTTTTGTCTTCCACTTCGATAATGTGGCCGTCGTCCATGTGGGCGATCCGATCTCCGAAATGAAAAACCCGGTTGTCGTGAGTCACGACCACAACCGCGCGGCCGGGGCGGACAACCGCTTTTCGGAGGAGCTCCATGACATTCAGTCCCGTCTCGTGATCGAGCGCGGCCGTCGGTTCGTCGCAAACCAGGAGTCTGGGTTCGTGTGACAGGGCTCTGGCGATCGCCACCCGCTGCATCTGGCCTCCCGAGAGCTGGTTGGGCAGGCTCTCGATCTTCGACCCCATGCCGAGCGATTCGAGCACGTCCGAGGCGCGCCGCACCGCCTTGTCTTTGGACCATCCGGCGATCACCAGCGGGATCGCCGCGTTCTCTGCCGCGGTGAGCGCCGGCAAAAGGTTGTACTGCTGGAACACGAATCCAATATTCTTGGCGCGGAACATCGTTTTCTGACGATCGCGCATCTTCGTGATTTCACTTCCGAAGATGTTCACGTATCCTTCATCGCAATCGAGGATTCCCGCGATTACCGAAAGCAAGGTCGTCTTGCCGCACCCCGAGGGACCGACGATCATCGACATCTGGCCGGCATACACATCCCAGTCCACCCCACGGAGCGCCATGACCTTGCGGTCGCCCGCGCCGAAGTGTTTCGTCACTCCACGGATGCGGACCGCAACATCGACCTCGACCTCGGCGGTCTTGGGTTCGATCTTCGCGATCTGGTCTACCAATAAGTCCTGCATTGAAGGGAAGTCCCTTAATTTCGCGAGTGGACAAAGCGCCGGGCTCAGCCTCGGAACACCACAGCGGGTTCAAGAACCATCACGCGACGGACGCTGATCAAGCTTGCGAGAATGCAGATGAATACCACGGCGACGCCGGTGATCAAAGGCACGGGCCACCATGTGTAAAAGGCAAGTTCCGACCCTTTCATTCCCTGTCTCATGAAATAGATCGCAAGGAGGCCCGAGGCGAGATAGCTCAGTGAAATGACGACCACAGCCTGTACGAAAGCGTCCTTCTTGAGAAGTTTCACGAGTCGGAGGATCGCTGCCACGCCTATCAAGGCCAGGGTGACAATGAGCGCGGGGCCATTGTCGTAAAAGAGGCGTTCGACAGAACCCGCGGCGAGGTTGGAGGAAGCCCCAGCGTAAGGGGAATGAGAAATGCCCAAGAGGTCGAGAACGGACTTCGGGGCGAAGAAAGAGAGATCCGAAACCGGGCTTTGATTGCCCCAACCGAAGAAGCAGGCCGCACCCACTCCGATGCCGTAACCCAGGAGGCCGACAACGAGCGCCTGGAGCAAGATCATTTTCACGATCCGGCCGTTTGTCGCGCCCATCGCCTTCAGCGCGCCGAACTGCTTGAGATTTTCGAGGGTGAAGTTATAAAACGTCTGTCCGGCGATCGCCGTTCCCACCAGAAAGCCAAGGGCCGCGGTGATTCCAAAGTTGATCGGAATACCCGTGTACTTCATGTAATAATCAATAGTCATTCTTCGAAACTCCGCACTGGTTTTCGCACCCAATCCGGTCTCTGTTCCGATCCGCGTCGCGACCGATTCCGGCGTCAGGCCGGGTTCCGTCTTTGCGAGGATATAGGAAAGGATCTTGCGTTCCTGAGGCGCATAGCGTTTGGCGCGGCTATAGGTCGTGTAGACCACAGGATTCGACTGAAACGTTCGCGTCGCCTCGCAGATCCCCACGATCACGGCGCGGCGGTCATTCATCTCCATCTCGCGGTTGATGAACCGTGTGAAGAAAGCCTTTTGTCCTTCCGTTTTGCCTTTGATTTTGATGAGTTCGTCGAGTTCGCCCCAGTTTTCGACGTTTGGCGGGTAGAGCTTCATCAAGCGGGTGTGATCGACGATCACCGCGTCGGGCCTCCGCAGGTCCCAGAGGTCACCCACCAAGAGCTTGGCCGCCGGAGGCGCTCCCACGAGCGAGGTGTCGTCCAGACCCAGTAAGATCACCTGCTCGATCGCGGTCGGTTGATTCCCTTTCCCCATGTCCTTGGGACCCACCTTCACTCTCGCCTGGCCTTTGTAAAGGGGCACCGCCCAGAGAACTCCTTGCACGCCGCGAACGCGGTAGAGGTTGTTCTCGATCATCGGCTTGACGTCGTCGACATAGCGAACGGCGGGGTCCATCACCCAAAGATCAGCGCCCGTGATGTCGGTGATTTGCCCCGCGGTTCTCAGCATCAATCCGCAAAAAATCGACCCTTGTTGCGTGATCAAAAGCGCGGCGAAGGTAAGTCCCATCACGATTCCGAAGAACTTCGCACGATCGCCAACCAACATTTTCAACGCGATCCATGACATTGTGAACAGACCTCCCCAGCATGGCTTCCCAACGATCGAAAGACATCAATTCGCGAGGATCCGCGACTCCAGAAGTCGCCCCGGCGAACCTTCGCGGTCGAAAGGCGCGGCTAGCCCGAGCGCCGCGAGCGTGAACGCCGTGATATGTTCCGTGAGATAATCCAGATCAAGGGATTCGTACGCTTCCGACCCGATCAGACGTTCGGTCACGGCCCTCGCCATCTTGTAATGCAGGCATTGGCCGATCAGACTGAACCCCAAAGCGTGAAGCCGACGATCATCGGCTCCCGGACAGACGTCTCGCAAGATCGCCTGGAGTGCCTGGAACCTTGGACGGATCGACTCTTTGACCAGCGCTTCACACGCCGAGGTCGGCTTCAGCATTTCCCGAAGCATCAGCGCGTGGTGCCACGTGTTCGATCGATTCATGGCCAGCACATTATCCAAAAAGTGATGGATGAACGCTCGCAGGCGAACCGCGGGACACGTCTCTTCGCCCGGCAACACCGGTTGCCCGCTCATCCCGCAACGATGGGCTTCCAGCACGGCTTGAATGTAAAGCTGCTCTTTGTCTCCGAAGTGGTAATTCACCGATGCCACGTTCGCTTCCGCCCGAATGCAAATTTTCCGGACCCGCGCCGCTTCGAACCCCTTCTCTGCGAATTCTTCACCAGCGGCTTCGAGCAACCTTGCCTTCGTGGGATCTTGGGCCACTCGCCTCATGCCTCCACGTTAAAACCTTTGTTTCAAACGGCTGTTTGAAATAGTCTAACCAGGGCGGACCGTTCGTCAAGGGCGGAAATTCAAAAACGGACGTTTAAGGGTGGAGTGGGCGGGAGGAGCAGCGGCTGTTAAGGTGATAAAGTGGATCGCGAAATCTTGATTCGGAGTGTGCTCTTCCAATCCATTGAACGAGGTGGTCCGCAATAGCGGACCAGGCGAAATCGCTCCTTCCCATGCATGCCATCGAGTTTCTCAAAGATCCTGGAAAACAGGCTCCCAGGCTGGTCTATGCGGTCTACGGTGACGATTCGTACCTCCGTCGCGAATCGCTTCACCTGATCCGCGAAGCGGTCTTGCCGGGGGAGGATGATCTCTCCGTCGCGCGATTTCCAGGCGACTCGGCGCGGCTGGCGGATGTGCTCGATGAGGTGAGCACGCTCCCGTTTTTCTCGAAACGCAGAATGGTCATCGTGGAGGGGGCCGACCCGTTCGTGACCGCGCATCGTAAGGAACTAGAAGCATATGTCGAGGCTCCGTCAACGAGCGGTGTCCTCGTCTTGACAGTCAAGGCTTGGCCCTCGAACACCAAGCTCGCAAAGCTGGTTGAGAAGCACGGACTTTCGATCGAGTGCAAGGGCCCGCAAGATCGCGTATTGCTCCCCTGGCTCGTCCATCTCGCGGCGACTCGATACAACGTGGTCCTAGAGCAGGACGCGGCGGCGTTGCTGTTGGAGCTGGTCGGGCCGGAGGTTGGGCTGCTTGTTTCCGACGTCGAAAAACTCTCGGTCTACATCGGCATTAAGAAGAAGATTCACCGCGACGATGTGGCCCGAATGGTCGGCGCGGGGCGGATCGAATCGGTTTGGAAGATGCTCGACGCGGCAACCACGGGCAAAGGGGAACTCGCGTTGGAGCAGCTCGACAGCCTGCTGACCGCGGGAGAACATCCCGTCGGCGTCCTTGCTCAGATGTCGGGCTCGCTGATTCGGGTCTACCACGCAGGCAGACTCAGGAACCGACGGGTCGAGCTGAGAGAGGCCTGCACGGCGTCGGGAATCCCTCCGTTCGCCGTCGAAACAACCAGGCAGCAACATTCGCACCTTGGCCCGTCGCGAGTAAACCGCTTGCCCAATATGTTGCTCCGCGCGGATTTGGATCTCAAGGGGGGCTCGCAACTTACGCCGCGTACGGTTCTCGAACGCTTGGTCGTCGAGCTGGCCGCGCCTCGGAAAGACTGAATCTGGAATCGGGCGGAACGTCCCTCCCGAGTCCGGCTTCGTTTGCCGGAGGCTTTGCTGATGTCCAGGGCTCAAACGTCAGGACCGTCCACACCCCACGTGCCGACTTGGCCACGCGACGAAAATCAAATTCACACGTTCCCGTTCTCACCCATCACAAGGCTGTCCTAGATTCATGTCGGACATCAAGCATTGCGTCGCGACCATCCGGAAGATTGTCACCCTCCGTCAACCAGACCACCGCTCGATCCTTCAGCTTGGTTACAATCTTGGCAGGCTCAGTGAACTGACCGGCCAGGGGCGCGCGCCGTTCTGGGATCGCTGGAAAGACCCGGTGTCCTCCTGGAATTTGGGTAAACTGGAGGAATTGGCTCAAGAATTGCCTGAAGATTTCGGAGACGATCATTGAATTCGCTGGCACTCGCTCACCCAAACCGATGTCGTGAGCGTAACTTTCGGAGGAGATCGCGGCCTCGATGGTCCCGCCCGATTCGACCGCTGGGAGAACATCCCAATAGAATTGAGATAAGTGCGCTAGATCTGGCATGATTTTAAGTTCACTTCACAAGATTAGACTCGCACAAAACCTGTTGAATTGTCGGGCGTCAGTGGGAGATTCTCCTCATCGCGACGAGCCGTTTCTTAGTAGCCGCCTTTTTTTACTTGATTTAAGCGTGGGAAGGCATCAGGATGTCAACTTCACAGTCTTAGCTCCCCTCGCATCCTGAGTCGTTCTGCCGCGTCGACCATTCTGCTTATTTTTGCACGACACCAGGCGGAGACGATCACGTGTACACTGTATCGCAGACTCGTAAGACCCTGTCCGAGCTGGTGGAGTCTCGCGTCCGTGCTTCGACCCACGGTCGCATTCGCAACCTTATTGTCGAAGAAGTGAAGGGCATGGTCGTGGTGAGAGGGACGGTGCCGTCCCATCACACGAAACAGCTTGCGCTCCATGGGGCGCTTGAGCTTCTCTCCGGCGAACAAATGAGCGCCGAGATCACCGTCGGGTGCGGCCCGACCGGTACTCGCTCCTGAGCCAGGTGACGATGGTGTCCCTGCTTGCCTGTCCCTCAACTCTTCCGTCGACAGCGTCTTGACCTTGTCTCGTTGACGAATTCCCCTAATACTGACGACGTCTATCTCAAGGGGCGTTGTTCCGAGTTGGGGCGGTTCGAGACGTGAAGGGACGGAATCTGATGGGGCGAATCTCTCGCGGCGCTTGCTTCGGAACCTTGGTCCTGGCGTTCCTCGCCTTTGGCCTCGCCTCCGCGGCTCCGACTTCTGAATCGTGGGATGCCGTCTACCTCTCGGGGTCCAAAGTCGGGCACATTCGCACCTTCATCGAACCCTTGAAAGAACGTGGTCGCGACCTGCTTCGAGTCCGTGTTCAGATGGAGTTAAAATTCAAACGGCTCAAAGACACGGTCGCGATGTCGATGGAATATGGAACGATCGAGACCCTCGAAGGTGAAGTCCTTCGGCTTGATATTCGCACACTCGCTAGTGGTCAAGAGATGCGGACTCATGGCGATGTCATCGATCAGAAGATGAAGCTCGAACTCACCGGGGCCGGTCAAAATCAGGTCGAGGCCATTCCGTGGGCCGCCGATGTTCGAGGGCCGTACGCGGCGGAACAAAGCCTCTCTCGCCAGCCGATCAAGGCGGGCGAATCCCGAGCCCTCAAGATGTTCATGCCCGACCTCAACCGGGTCTGCGACGTGACGTTGAAGGCCAAGGACATGGAAGAGATCATCCTCGGCGGAGCCACGAAACGGCAGCTTCTCCGGATCGAGCAAACAACCGAGCTTGATGGCAAGGCCAGGCCGGAGTTTGACGTGACGCTCTGGGCCGACTCGGGAGGGCAGGTCCTCAAATCAAAGACCGACACTTTGGGGGGCATGGTCACCTAT
>JAYVYS010000757.1:0-2836 GCA_043784005.1 Isosphaeraceae bacterium | reverse complement strand
GCCGCCGCCGCCACGGCTCCCGTGACGACGTTCATGGTCGCAGGGGCCGATCACAATGACTTCTATGAGGTCGGAAGCCGCCAGGTCTTCGACGAATTGAAGACGTTTCTCGCGAAAGTACCCTGATCATCGCAACGCGTTCACCGCGTTCCGGAAGATCCGAAGACCATCCCCTTCCGACTTGAGCCCGTCGCGCGTCCATCGTGGATGTAGCAAGGGGTCGAAGAAGCGGTCGGGATGCGGCATCAGGCCAAAGATCCTGCCGCTGGCGTCGCAAACGCCCGCCACGGCCCCCATTGAGCCGTTGGGATTCGCCGGATATTCTTGTGTCGGCATGTCGTTATCATCGACATACCGCAAGACGACCTGACCGGCAGCCGTGAGCGAGTCGAGTGCCGCGTTTTCCGCGACGACGAATTTACCCTCACCATGCCCGACGGCAAGCTCGATCGGCTCGCCATCCTTCAGAAACGGCGTCTTTCCCGGCACCGGGATGAGCCGGACCCAGCGCGACTCGAAATGCCCCGAATCATTGAAGGTCAATGTCGCCCGGTTGGCGGTCGGGCCACCGGGCAACAGGCCCGCGCGGACCAGGACCTGAAACCCGTTGCAAATCCCCAGAGTCAATCCACCTCGGCCGTGGAACCTGCGCAGTGATTCATCGAGCACTGTCCCCAACCGCGTCGCGAAAATGCGGCCCGCTCCGAGGTCGTCGCCATAAGAAAAGCCGCCGGGTATGGTCAGGATGTCAAAGCCATCAAGGGCATGTGGCGATCCGATGAGCCGGCCGACATGCCAGTTCTCCGCCGTCGCCCCGGCCAACTCCCAGGCCGCCACGGTCTCCTCGTCGCAGTTCGTTCCCGGGGCTCGCAAGACAATCGCGCGGGGGCGAGACATGGTGGGTGCTCTGGGAAGGACCAATGCCGAATGACCAATGACTCAGTTCGCGATTGTAGGGTCCGTCGCGCGTTCCTTCCGGGTTGAAAGCGGGAAGGGCTCCTCACAGCAGACCCTACAGAGGCTAATAACTACTTTCCGCCGGTCCGTACGACGAATTCGCGCCGGCCGGGTAATCCACCTCAGCGCGGTAGGCCAGGTTGCGGCGGATCAGGTCGGACTCGTAAACCTGGACGACGAAATCCGCCGCGATCTTGAGCCGAGACGATGCGCCCTTCGCCGGGAAATCGGCGGGAGCCCCGCGACGAAACTCGGCCACGCCGACGTGCTTCGATCGACCTTTCACGTAGTTGATGCCGGGAATCCCGTCGGCATCGCCTGAGATCAGCAAGGCGATGTCAAACGTGTCCTGAAGCGCCACCATGTCCACGGCGAGGCTGGTATCCAGCCCTTTTTCGTTCACGGTGTGGTGCAACAGGTCGACCTTCCAGTGTCCTTCCTGACGGATCTCGACAAAGTCGGTCGCGGCCTGAACTCCGTGATAAAACCGCTTCTTGCGTTCGAGGGCTCGGCGCTTGCCGTCGTACCAATCACGTGTCTCGGTGAAGCAAAGGTTCCAGGCTTCGTCGAGCCGACGATCAGGATGAACGTCCGGCATCCGACGAATCACGTCTTCGAGATAGCTGTCGCGAAGGCGGGGATTCATCTCGAACCGACTTCGCAACCGCTGCTCGGCTTTCGGGTCGTTCAGGTCCCACTCGTCCATCTTGCCGACGACATACCAATAGATCCGCGAATGCTGGGCGGTCGGCCAAGGTGATCCATCGGCGAAGGTTCGGCCCCAGAAGAGAACGCTCTGCTCGAAGACATGACGATAGAATGCGCCATAGTCGTCGACCCGCAAGTTGAGATGCTTCAGTACCCCGTCGAGATTCGAGCCATCGACGAACGTGACAAATCGGAGCATACTTCGATCCTTCTCAATTCGTAGAAAACGTTCCAAGTTCAAAAATTTGTGGAAGACGTTCGGTGAATGTCCTTACCACAGCAGAGGTCGTTGCCAGGCGGTTTTCAGATCACTTACCGCCGTATCAATCACGGGCATTTCATCAAGCCCTCGAACGGTCAATCGTGGGTCGCCACCTTCCGAATCACCGGTAACGTGGCCAAGCTGACCCAGAGGCACAATACCGAAGAGATCCGTCAACGGGCCGAGATCCTCGGGACGGACTTCAATCAAGAAACGCGAAGGGGACTCCGAGAATAACAACGCCCCGTCATGGGCCGCCGAATCGTCGCAAGGGACGTCTCGCAGAGAGATATTCGCTCCTAAACCACCGGCAAACGCCATCTCGGCCAGACTCACCGCGAGTCCCCCTTCCGAGAGGTCGTGACAGCTTCGAATCAATCCACGCGCCATCGCCGCGTGAACCGCGCGGAAGATCGACAAGCCGAGGGCGGGGTCGACTTTCGGCACGACACCCCCCTCGATCCCTTGAGTCATCAGCCAGTGAGACCCCCCAAGTTCTAGCCGGGTCTGGCCGACGATCAAGAGCAAGTTTCCCTTGTTTTTCAGGTCCATCGACACGCAACGCCGGACATCGGGCACCTGGCCCATCGCGCTGATGAGAAGCGTGGGAGGGATCGCCAGACTCTTGCCGTCATGCGTGTATTCGTTGTTCAGACTATCCTTGCCCGAAATGAACGGCGTGCCGTAGGCGAAGGCCAGGTCGTGACAACCTTGAGCGGCCAGCACCAGGGAGCCGAGGGTCTCGGGCCGCTCGGTATTCCCCCAGCAAAAATTATCAAGGAGCGCGATCCGGTCGGGGTCGGCCCCCACGGCCACGCAATTCCGGACAGCCTCATCGATCACGCAACCGGCCATCGCGTAGGGATCGAGCCGACCATATCGCGGGTTGATCCCGCAGGATATCGCGAG
>JAYVYS010000756.1:0-3348 GCA_043784005.1 Isosphaeraceae bacterium | reverse complement strand
CGGCGTTCCGATCAGCGGTAAAATCGCTGGTGAAAGAGGGCAAACTCTCCGTTAGCAAAGACAAGACGTTACACAAGCCTGCCACGGGAAATCGCGTCGGCGCGATTATCGGCATCTTTCGAAGGTCATCGAAGGGCTTCGGGTTCGTGCGGCCCCATAAGTCGAGAGAAAAGACCGACCAGATCTTTATCCCCGCCAACGCGGGCAAGGATGCGTCGAGCGGTGACGAAGTCGTCATCAAGATCACGAAAAAGCCAAAAGGCCCCGGATTCAGCCCGGAAGGTCGGATTGTTCAGGTGCTCGCAAGGGCTTCGGGCGTGTTCGTGGGAACGTATTTTGAGCGCAGTGGTTCCGGGTATGTGAAGATCGACGGGACCACGTTTCGTGAGCCCATCTTTCTCGGCGATCCCGGAGCCAAGGGGGCGAAGCCGGGAGACAAGGTCGCCCTGGAGATGGTCCGCTATCCGACGCCTTACGAGGAAGGAGAGGGCGTCCTTACCGAGGTTCTGGGCCCTCGGGGTCAACCCGGAGTCGATACCCTCTCGGTCATTCGCGCGTTCAACATCCCCGACGTCTTTGAGGAATCCGTGCTCGACGAGGCGCGTGAGCAGGCTAGTCATTTTCACGAGGATCAGGTCGACGGCAGGCTCGACCTTCGCGACGTCTTGACCGTGACCATCGACCCCGCCACGGCTCGCGACTTTGACGACGCCATCAGCCTTTCCCGCGATGAAAAGGGCTTCTGGTCGCTGGGCGTTCATATCGCCGATGTCTCGCACTTCGTCAAGCCGGGAAGTGACCTCGATAAATCGGCGAGAATCAGAGGAACGAGCGTCTATCTTCCCGACCGCGTTATCCCGATGCTTCCGGAAGTCATCTCCAACAGCCTCGCGAGCCTCCAGGCGAACAAAACCCGTTACACGATGAGCGCGTTACTGGAATTCAATTCCGACGGAATTCGCACCGACGCGAATTTCGCCCGCACGGCGATCAAGGTCGACCATCGATTTACGTATGAACAAGCCTACGCTGTGATGAAGCAGCCCGCCGAGCCCCACGAAGGGGTCTCGCACGAGGTTGCGGAACTTATCTCCCGAATGCTCGAACTGGCGATGATTCTTCGGAAACGCCGATTCGAGCGAGGCGCGCTCGAACTGAACATGCCCGCGATCGAGATCGACCTGGGAGAGCAGGGGGAGGTCGTCGGAGCGCACTTGGCCTCCAATGACGAAAGTCATCAGGTCATCGAAGATTTCATGCTCGCGGCCAACGAGGCGGTGGCGACGCATCTCACCGAGAAGAGCGCAGGCTTCCTTCGACGAGGCCACGCCGATCCCGAGCCCAAGAAGCTCGAACTTTTCGCGGAATTCGTCCGTTCGCTGGGTTTCACCCTGGACTTGCCTCAGAGCCGATTCGAGCTTCAACGTTTGCTGACGGAAACCGTCGGCAAGCCCGAAGCCCCCGCTATTCACTACGGCCTCTTACGAAGTTTCAAACAGGCGACCTACACCCCGGAGCCAGTGGGTCACTACGCCCTCGCCAGCGACAACTATTGCCACTTCACCTCTCCGATCCGCCGCTATCCGGATTTGCAGGTTCATCGTCAACTCGGCGCGTTGATCGACGGCAAAAAGCCTAAGGGTGACTTCGATGACCTGATGGTCCTCGCCGATCACTGTAATCGCACGGAACGCCGGGCCGAGGCCGCCGAGCGTGAAATCATCAAGATCAAGCTCTTGACCTATCTGGAAAAACGGGTCGGCGAAAACTTCCACGCGGTCATTATCGCCGTCGAGGATTTTGGCGTGTTTTGCCGCCTCGTCGAGCTTCCCGCCGAGGGCCTTGTCCACGTCACGAGTCTCGCCAACGACTACTACTATCTCGAATCGGAAACGCATACGCTGATCGGACGACGCTCGGGCAGGCGTCACCGTTTGGGTGACAAGGTCGAGGTCAAGATCGTTCGCGTCGACGTCGATCGTCGCGAGCTCGACCTGATTTTCGCTCAGGATGCTCCCGAAGGAATCACCGAAGGGGATGAGGAAGCGATCCTCGCAGCGGTTCGCTCCAATCCACGTCGTGGCTCCGGCTCACGCCCGAATCCCGCTCCAAACATCCCGGTCTCGTCTCGCACCGGAAGAGTGCCCAAATCGAAAGACAAGCCAAAGGCGAAGGTCTCGAAGGCCAAAAAGGCTAAGCGAAAGAAGAAGTAGACCACGAGATTTTCGTGTAAACAGCTCATCCGCTTCGATTCCGCCTGCCACAGTCATTCGCATTCGAGATTGAAATCCTCCCACTCGCGTCGAAAGAGAACTTGGCGGTTCGGATGATTTCGTTTAAAGTCCCGACGCCTCGGGGAAGAAGCTCCGCGTTCTTCGCCTTGGGTCATCTCGCGCACGCATCTCTCGGAACGCACGAACAAGCGAGCCCACGACTGCCCAACTCGTTTTGTCGGGCCAGGTCCTCTCCTGTCCCGGTCGCTCGGCGCAATCGCGATGGACCGCGAGGCGTGAGTGTGCCGGATCGAGGGTTGGCCGCGGCGAAGGAGCCTTCGAAATGCGACACGTCCGCCTCACAAATCCCATCCTTGGCAGCATGCTGGCGTCCTGCTGGCTGATGGCCTCGGGATGCACGCACAATTACTACTACCCGACCCCGGGCTCCGGCCCTTGCGCCCCGATGACCGTGGTGCCGGGTGCTACCGCGAGCAATGTGCAGTCGTACGGCGAAATCTGCGAAGTTCCCACCCAAGTTGTCGGCGGCGGGACGGTCTTGGCAGGCACTCCGCTCACGACGACCCCTATACTCAGTGGCGCGCGTCCACCCCGAGTCGTCCTGAGCGACCCGGCCGGAAGAGGTCGAGGCCGTTGGCGTCGAACCGACCCGGAAAGCAGCCTCGCGACCACGCGAGTCGAAGGTGCGCTCGATGATCCGACGGTCACTCGATAAGTCGGTCTTCGAGAACGAAGCGCGACACCCCTTGCCCGACCGGCGGCGTTGCCTTTAGAATCAATTCCTCCGCAACCCGGCCAATCCCCGGGCGATTAGCTCAGTTGGTTAGAGCGCCTGCTTTACACGCAGGATGTCGGGGGTTCGAGTCCCTCATCGCCCACTTCGTAACCCTTTGCGCGTCTGGACGTTGCGTCAAGGAACGAGTGTTTATGCTTTAGAAATTGGCACCAGAACTGGCACTGAAACTAGCCTCACTACGAACTTAAGTCCTTAGCCTTCAATGGTTTTTGATGGCACTATACTTCACGCGGGCATGAGTGATACTTCCTGGAATTGCTGGAAGTTCAGTGTCATGAGTGTTTTCAGTTGATCAGCGTGGATGGTCGAAAGTCCGTC
>JAYVYS010000755.1:0-2133 GCA_043784005.1 Isosphaeraceae bacterium | reverse complement strand
CGATCTGCATCGTCGAATTCGCTTCGTAGGTTCCCGTGAAAGTCGGGGTGGCCGTGTTGCTGATGTTGACCTTCTTGTCGAAGCGGTCACCGACGTTGAGCGATGGAAAGACCGGCGCGTGGAACGGTCGGCCCATGCCGAGAGCGGTCTGGAGCACCAGACTATAGTCGTTGGTGGCAAGAACCGTCGGATTCACACTGTTGGCATCGGCCTTGGCCAGTCCGTTCATACCCTCCCGCAGTTGGGCTTCAACGGCGGGACTGGCTGACGAAAGCTGAAGAACGCGGCCGAACGCATTGTCGAGGGCCTTAACGTCGGCTTCCGAGAGCGAAGTATGCGAGCCGACTTTGCGAAGTACGACGTTGAAATTTTGGAGCGAATAGCTGGGAGCGGGGGTCAGATTTCCGATCAGGGAGGTCAGAGCGACCCGAACTTCCTTGATCGAATTCTTGGGAATGACGACATCCTTGCCGAAGGTTCCGAGGAAGAACGGCAGGTTGGTCACTCTCTGAAGCCGTTGCTCATAGGTCTGAGGCAAGACGGTGGCAGGCGTCTTGCCGTTGCCTCCAAGAATCGACCCTGCCGTCGAACCGACGGTGCTGAGCACCTTACGTTCTTCCAGCCCTTCGGTCGAGGGAACGAAACGTCGGCGATCCATGCCGTTTCTCCTACAAAGTTTGCGTCGGACTTGCTCAAGACCGAGACGCTTGCCGCCCCAGCCCTTCGCGACGTTCCATGCCGGTTTCTTAGCAAAGATGTTCAAGCCTGACCAGCCGAATTCCGAGGCGAGGAGGTTGTCGTTCGACTGGATAAACGTCCATTTCATCCAGAATCAATTGAGTGGCAGGCCTCGATCGGCGATTCTTTCGACTCGACGGATGTAATCTGCCGATCCGAACTTACGGCGGGTCGACTCATAGCTCATGAAGCGGATCATTCCGAAAATCTGCCGTTCGCCCCAAGGTCGGTCGTGTTTGCCGCCAACCGCCCAGGCAACACCGGTGTATCCGTTGGGATCTCGTCCGTCCATTTCGTAACGATCGTTCAAGCCGAGAGTGATATTGAATGCCGTTTCCGCGTCGGGCGACCATTCGAGCAGCTTCTTGGCCCAGTACATTCGCAAATAGTTGTGCATGCGGCCGGTGAGGACCATTTCCGACTGCGCGGCGTTCCAAAGAGGGTCGTGCGTCTCGGAGAATTCCAAGGCCTTTTCGGAATAGAGGATCGGCCTGGGGTCGTCCGCATGCTTGGCCAAGGTGGCCAAGCCCCACGACGGACAGCCCGCGAGTTCGTCATATCGAGGGTTTCTGGCCACGAAGTTGATGGATAGCTCCCGCCGCACGATCAATTCTTCGAGGTAGGCGGCCTTGCTGGCTTCGGGGGCGTCGGCTTCTCTGACAGCGAGAGCGATCTCGATCGGTCCGATGTGTCCGAAGTGCAGGTGCGCCGATAGCTCGCTGGTCATGTAGGGAGTGGGTTCGTTTCGCTCGGTATCGTAACTGGGAAGTCGTTCCTTGAGGAAGCGGGCGAGCCTTCGGTCTGCTTCATGAGGTCCGCCTCGGTATCCAGGAACTTCACCGACGCCTTTGACGTTAAGCCGTTCCATCAACGAATCCGCTTCGATGACCTCACCGGTCAGGGCCAGGTCAGTCGGCCATACGACCGCCGCTTTTGGATTCGTGGACGCCTGGAGAAACCCTTCGACGACTTTGTGAATCTTGGGTCGAATCGTCCGCGCCGCATATTCCTCCTTGGGGAAAAGCGAGGAGGGAACGACCACGTCCGAATCGACGAATTCCAAGGGGACCCGCAGGCCTTCCTCCACCTTGCGACGCCAATCTTGCCCGACTCTCACCGGGTTTTCGTCGCCGATCACGATGGCGGGTTCGAATTCAGCAACAGCTTTCAGAACGACCTCGTCTGGGTTCCCCAACCGCACGATCAGCGAGACTTTCCGCGAGGAGAGTTGTGCGTGGATTTCGGGAAGCCCTTCGACCAGGAAACGGAAGTGGCGACGTTGCGCCGACGGATAATTCGCGGTCAAGCCGAAGACGACCAGAACCGGCAGTTTGAGAAAATTCGCCCACTCGATCGCACGATCAAGCGCGAGATTGTTCCGACCGCGCTGCGATC
>JAYVYS010000754.1:0-3376 GCA_043784005.1 Isosphaeraceae bacterium | reverse complement strand
CTTATGGCAGCCCTCTCGATCGCGCTGGTCGAAGGGTTACACTCGGGTTACTTGAACACGCTAGTGAATACGCCAATCGTCCCGGGGGGCTCGTCGTTCTCCCAACCCCTGACCGTCCCGGTGATCGTGCAGCGGGCGTCTCCGTTCATTGCCAGCCTCAACGGTGGCCCGGACCCCTCCACTGAGATCAGCGCGACGCCGTCGCCAGCTAACGACATCGCCATCCTCAACTTCGCCCTTCTCTTGGAATATCTGGAGAAGGAATTTTACGACATCAATGTCCCGTTTTTCTTTCATTGAGAGACTGAACAAAAGGGGTCGGTTCGATTTTCCGCTTTGGAAAAGTGAAAACGAACTGACCCCATCTTTCGCCGCGCCCGCCTCAGGTGAAGCGCGGGACGTTTACTTCATAAAACTTGGACTCGATGTATTCCAAGAACAAGAGAAAGTCGAGAATAAAGAAATTGTTCGCGTCGGTGACCACGGTTGTGTCGAACGCCGGAAAGGTGGAACGCGCGTCGGTGACGAACTCGGCGACGCGAGATAGGACGGTCCCTTGCGGGATCGGCGCTTCAACGGGCACAAAATTGGGCACGAGGGCTTGACCAAGTAACGAATTCAGCCACGAGGCGTGACGTGACTCGACCGTGCACAAACCGACAGCCGTCGGGAAATACTCCGGCGTCTGCGTGATGTTGATGAGCGAGCCGCCATAGAACCCCGAGCCGGTATTCTCGAAACCCGCCGCCGTCTCAAGAAAGGCCTGTAGGTTGGGCTGAATCAGTCGCTTCAAGTTGAAGTTGGGTGCCGGGCGGATCTTGACGGGAAGTGGGTTGCCAGAATCGTCCAGGAGGTTCTGGAGGATCGGAACGTGTTGCTTCTCGTCGCTGAGCACTTCATGAATAAGAATCGCAGCCAGCCCTGTGAGCTTCCTGGGCATACCCGCTAGAGCCTCTCTGGCCCCCCTTGCCAAAAACGCCGGTATGGCGACCGCTGCCGCCGCGGGGACTGCGGAACGTCTGAGAAACGAGCGCCGGGACGCGGTTGCCCCTCGCGCATTGGAGGACGATTCGTTCATGTTGAAGGCTCTCCCTTGGAGGAATGCATTTGCTTCCCATTTGTGGACCGTCTCGCCGGGCCGAGTTCGTTTTCATCCCGGCAATGTGCGGGGAACGAACCATCAAGGCGCGCGTCAAACGCCTTACGCGGATGGCCACGGTGAATACATGAAGAGAGTGCCGTCGAGAACCGTTTCGGTTGCATTTTTTTTGGCGAATGGACAATCTGTGAAACGTAATGGGGTCAGTTCGATTTTTCGCTTTGTCAACAAAAAAGAAATGACACCAATTGTTCCAAAGGTGTGCCATGACGAGGTCGATCGTCCTGTCATCCTTCGTCATCGGCCAAGCGGTCGTCCTTCTCATTTTTGGCTTGGCGACATTATGGTGGTCCCACGATCTCATGGGGTGGCTGCTCTGGATGGTCGGTGAGGAAAGGGCGCTCGGCGCTGGGAATGTGATCCATCTAGAGGGAGGCGGCAAGCTCCTAACCAACCCGTCGGCGATGTTCCTTTGGGGGGTGCTCCCGTTCTGGATTTTTGGGGCGGTTCAAATCTTGGCGGCATTCACCCTGGTCTGGCTCTGGATGGCAATCCTCCGCTGTTGCAAGACACGATTCTCATCCGATGAATCGTCGACTCCGCCGGAAAAATGGAAACCGATGGGCGGACTCAATTGACCGTTGGATTTCGACCGATCATTGTTTACAATCTTGACAGAAGAAAATAAAATACGAATCCTACCGTCCGATTGTTGTTCGCGAAAATCCCTCCCGCTGCCAGACGTTTCCGGGTTCCGGCTCCCCGCCGTGATCATTAAAACCCTTTAACCTGGCGGTTACGCCCCAATGGTGGCCATTCCATGCCGAACCACCAAAAACGACCCGCCATTTTCGCGAACCTTCTGATACTACTGGTCCTCGGAGTGGTTTCCTCTCCGTCAAAGGGTTCCGACGAACGCTCGGGCGAGGTCATCTACAAGGAGATGTGCGCGCGGTGCCATGGAGCTTCTGGACTGGGCAGTCCCAAGGAGTATCCTCGCTCGCTGATCGGCGACAAGTCGGTCAGTCAACTCGCGGCACTCATCGCCACGACCATGCCCGAGGACGATCCAGGGGCTTGTGAAGGTTCGGACGCCATGGTCGTCGCCGAGTATATCTACAACGCCTTTTACTCTCGAACCGCCCAGGCTCGAATCAAGCCCGCCCGGATCGAGCTTTCAAGGCTCACTGTGCGACAATATCGCAACGCCCTTGCAGACATTGTCGGGTCTTTCCGGACCTCCGGCACCTACGACGACAAGCGTGGACTTCGTGGCGAGTATTCCAAGGTCGGGCGGCGGAACGGCGGCATCGGTTCGGTTGTGCGAACTGACCCAGAGGTGAAGTTTGACTTCGGCGTCTCCAGCCCCGGTGTCGAGACGATTGACGCTCGGGAATTTTCGATCCGGTGGTCGGGTTCGGTACTCGCCGCGGCGACGTTCGTTGAACCTTACCCTTCCTGGCAGGAATTCTCGATCCGGTGGTCAGGTTCTGTGCTGGCTCCCGAGACTGGCCTTTATGATTTCGTCGTGCGTAGCGATCAGGCCGTGCGGCTTTGGGTCAACGACACGAAAAAACCATTGATTGACGCCGGGGTGAAGTCTGGAAACGACGCAGAGTTTCGCGGCACGATCTTCCTCGTCGCCGGTCGGGCTTACCCGATCAAGCTCGAGTTCTCCAAGGCCAAGCAAGGTGTGCGCGACGACAAGAAGAAAGTGAAATTTAAGCCGGTACATTCCTCGATCGCGCTCGCCTGGCAACTTCCGCACCGCCCCGTCGAGGTGATTGCCGGTCGTTATCTGACGCCGAAGGAGTTTCCGGAATCGTACACGGTCACGACGCCGTTTCCGCCCGACGACCGGAGCGTGGGATATGAGCGTGGAACCTCGATCTCAAAGGAGTGGGACAAGGCCGCAACCGACGCCGCCATCGAGACCGCGACTTATGTTGGCGCGCACCTCAAAGAACTTTCTGGAGTGCGCGACGACGCCAAGGAACGCAAGGACGCCCTTCGGGGCTTTTGTGTGAAGTTCGCTGAACGTGCGTTTCGCAGACCGCTCACCGACGATCAGAAGGCGCTTTATGTCGACCACCAGCTCATGGACGCAACTCACCTCGACCTCGCCGTGACGCGTGTGATTCTGCTCATACTCAAATCGCCGAGGTTCCTTTATCGGGAGGTCGGCCTGGAAAAACCCGACGGCTACGACGTGGCCTCGCGGCTCTCGTTCGGGCTCTGGGATTCGCCCCCCGACAACGTCCTCCTTCAGGCCGCCGC
>JAYVYS010000753.1:0-3349 GCA_043784005.1 Isosphaeraceae bacterium | reverse complement strand
GCGTTGTACGAAGGCGAAGAAAGCCAATGGGATGCCTTCTGGGAGCGATCCATCAACTAATGCCCCAACCATCTACCAACAAAAAAGACGCTCACCCGATGCAAGACCGACCGACTCAAGCGCCCGGCGCTTCCTCGGGCATCGACCGCCGTGCCTGGCTGGCCGGTATGCTCGCCGCCTGCGCCTGGGGTTCGATTTCAAGCGGGGACGAGGAATCCGGCAAGAAGGTCGATCCCAAGGAAGACGAGGAAAGCGCCTTGAAAGCGGTGCAGGCCGCCGCCGCCGAGGCTGGCCTCTCCCCGTTCAAGATCTCGAAATCCGCAAATTACCTAGTAATCGGCGATGCCTCGGAGAGCTTCCGCGCCGTCACCCTGAGGGATTGCGAGGGGGTCGCGGCGGACTATCTCGACTATTACAAGGCCCAAGGGTTCGACGTCCATCGTCCCGACCGCCGTCTGCTTGTGGTGACCTTGGCCGACGATCGCTCGTTTATCGCCTTTGTGTTCCCTAACTCCAAGATGACCTCCAATAAGCCCGGCCCGGCCCCCCCGATCCACGGTCTTTACAATCGCGAGAACAACCGGTTGATCATCTACGACCACCGCGCCCTCGGCCCTCAGTTCGGTTCACGACCGGCTTATCAGAACATTCGGACAACCGCGCACGAGGCCACCCACCAGTTGACCTTCAATACGGGTTTGCTTGAACGTAAAGGAGACATACCGCTTTGCATCGTCGAAGGCTTGGCGATGTACAGCGAGGTTCGCAGGACAACCGGACGGACGATTCCGGGCGAGAACAACACGCTTCGCCTGAGTGACCTGGCAAGCCAGCAACGCTTGAAAATCCCCTGGGTCCCGGTTGCCGACTTGCTGACTGAGGACTCTCACCTACGGCTCCCCGCTCGCGAGTCGTTGCTCGGCTATTCCGAGGGCTGGCTGCTCGTCGATTTCCTTCTCAAGGACGAGACGAAGCTTCCCGCGTTCCGAGCCTACCTTGCCGCGATCCGCAAGCGGAAAGACCCTACGTTTCGGCTTCATGACGCCGCGAGACACCTGGGCGACCTGAATGTGCTCAACCAGGAACTTCGGGCGTATGCGATTCGTCGATTGAAGATATAGGCAAGGGAAGGGCAATCGAGATGTCGGGTGATAAGGCGTTCTATTTTTGTTGTCTGTAACAATACCGGACACCATGAGGAAGAAAACCCAGCGGTATGTGGAAGAAAACCCGGAGATGCGTGGCTTGAATCCCGTAAGGGCGTGGTACGACTCCCATAGGTGCGAGTTTGGAAACCCGGGGTGGTGTTTCAAAATCCATCCCGTTAACGGGTTTGCATTCGGCCTCGCATCGTCTATCCTTCTTTGACTTCCTTGGAGATGACTCGCAGAAGATTTGTCCAACGAGGGGATGTGCGCGGAATGGCCAACGCCAGGGAACAATCACGAAGGATATTGAGGGCCGAGGCGACCTTGCTACGGGTTCCGATCTTCGCGTTGGCGGTGAAAGGTTCGGCGAGCCTCGACGGCTTTGAGTACCGCCACTCGCGAAAGCGCGGGGAGCGGATGGTCGAGTCAGTGATTCGAACCGAGCGGGACGCGAATACGCCTTATCCCGGTCCGCTCTCGCGACGGGTCCACATGGCCTTGCTCAGCATGATCGCGGAACGCGGATTTCCTTTCGAGAATCCCGTGAGCTGGACGTGGCGAGCGCTCTGTAAAAGGATGGGGCTCCCCTGCTCCGGCAGGCGTGACGGCGAATTGAAGGGGGCTCTAAGGGCGACCTGGGGGTTGAAGGTGTTCGGTTTGGCGACGGTTGACGGCTTGACTCGAGAAACCTGGCGGCGGCTTTACTCGGACTGCGAGTTTCTTAATGAACTCCGGGCTGACGGTTCGATCACTGATGCCAACCGTCTTTGGCTCGCCCCCTGGTATCTCGAAAGCCTCAACGCTTTGCACTCAGCCCCGGTTGATTACGAACTTTGGAAACGGCTGGAAAAGGTAGGCCCTTTAGCCAGCAGACTTTACGAGTATTTGCTCCCCTCGTTTTATAAACGCGATGCCCTTGAACTCGCCTACGACCGGCTCTCCGCCGCGATGCCCGTTGTCGCCGAGTCTCGCCGCTCTCACGCGATCCGCCAGTTTTCCAGTCCGATTGCCGCCTTGCAATCCGAGGGAGTGATTGCGAATGCGGGATGGGATGCCATGAAAGCGACTGGACGTCCCAAGCTTATTTTGGCGAGAGGGTCTTTGCTCAACCCTCCGACACCCGTTGACACTGCACCTGTGGCACTAGCGGATACCGGCGAGACTCCGCCCAACGGATCCGACCTTCAAGACGACCCCGATGCCCCTGCGCGCCTGGCAACGGAATTTTATCGGCTGCTGGGAAAGGATCTTCGCCCGCTACGTTCCGACCTGGCGGTAGCCCGGGGTCTGATCGCGCGGTTTGGTCTTGCCGAAGCCGTAGATCGGCTTCCCGATTCGGTCCGCCGACTCAAAGCACGCTTCCGCAATGCGGAGACGATGGGCGCGTTGGTCCGGTACTTTGAGGAATCGGCCCGCGATGCCGAGAACGCTCGGCGTGAGGCCGTCCGCCAGGCTCAGGAAACCGCAACCGCTGTCGTCGATCGTCGTCAAAGAGACGAGGAAGACGACCGTCGCCGCGCGGCCTGGGTGGCCCTCTCCGAGTTTGAGCGGCATTCCCATCGGGCCGCGATCCTTGAGGAACACCCGAGTTTGAGGCGCTTCCCCACCCTTGTCGATGCCGCCTGTCTTCAGCGACTTGAAAACGGCGATGGTGGTCCAATCTCTACCTGAATTCCGGTCACTCCGCACTCTTGGCGTGAACCGGATCACCCCCGAGCAGGCCGAAGCAGGCCCCTCCCAGTCCGCCGTAAACCAATCCTGGGATGAAGTATCCGCTGTTCCTACCTATAGTAATCACAAGAACACCAATCGCGCCGGCGGATGCGAGGCCGATCACCATCCCAATGACCACGGTGAGGATTTTCCCCTGAGGATTGGCGAGCAAGGCTCCCACCCCACCGAGGAACGCTCCGCTCCCCGCCCCTAACAGTGGTGAAAGAATCCGCATCGCTCCGCCTCGCGAAACCGGGTAAGCGAGGAGGATGCCCATCCCCCAGGCCGCTCCGATGACGATGGCGATCGCAAGTGAGATCGCCTGCCCCAACTCCAGTGACGTGTAGTGCCAGACTAGCCAGCGAATGCGTTCCTTGATGATGCTGTCCTTCGGTCGAATCATTTGATCGGTCTCCGGGTCCAACTGTGTCAGACCCTCGCGGCGGATTCCGCCGAGGAATGTCCCGACTGTCAGACCTAGAAAGCTC
>JAYVYS010000752.1:0-3500 GCA_043784005.1 Isosphaeraceae bacterium | reverse complement strand
GCTGAGGGGCGGTGTGAACGTGGCCGAGCCCTGAACTTGCAGGTCATTCACAGCGCCACCGGGATCAGACGCGTTGCCCGTGCGTTCATAAGAGTTTGTGTTATAAGAGGAGATCTGTCCGTTCGCCGTGCCGGGCAACGTGCTGAACTGGACCGTGGCCGTGTTGGTCACTGGTTTGAGCCCGGCGACTCCGCCGCCGACAACACCCTGAAAGGTGATCGTGCTTGTGGTGCCCTTGGTAAACGTGCCGTAGGTCGCCGTGATCGTACCGGCGCTCTGAGTCAGAGTGGCCGGCGCGAGTCCCGCCGTGTTGGTCAGCGAGCCTGCGACATAGGTCAGGTCGGTGGGGATCACGTCGCTGAGGGTGAGGTCAAACGCATCCGACTTGCTCCCCCCGGCGTGCGATAATACCATTGTATATGTTACTGTATCACCGGCCTGTGCGGTGGGCTTGTCCACCGTCTTGACGACCTGGAGCGCGGGGAGAGCGACACTGGCCGTCACGCTCGCGTTAACCGCGCCACCAGTGTAGTCAAAGCCGGCGGTGTTGGTGAGCGTCGCGGATTGAGTGTTGGAGGCGACGTTGAGCGCGACGGCGCGATAAACCAGGGTGATCGTCTCTGGAACGGCGTTATTGCGGTTGCTGTTGGTGATCGTTCCAAAGTCGAGCGTGACCGAAGCGCCGCTCACGCCGGTGTTCGCCGCGGCAAGAATCGCGGCGAGCGTCCCGTTCGAGAAACTCAAGGCCCCGGATGACGCCGAGAGCGTGTCGAGCGAGTAAAGCGCCATGCCCGTGGGCAGCGTGTCGATGAGTTGTGCGGCGGGCGTCTTTCCCTCGGGAACGGTCATCACGACGGTGTACGTGGCGACCTCGCCGATGGCGAAACTCGACCCGCTGGTGAAAGCCTGATTGGTGGTGGTGAGGGCTTTGGTGACCCCCACATCGGCGGTCATCACAGAGGCCGTGGCGGTCAGCGGCGAGGTCAGAAAGTCGGGGCCGCCTCCCTGCGAGGCGTAATGGAAGAGGGTCGCGGTGTTGCTCAGGTCTTCCTGGGGTGTCACAGCCGCGGTGGCCTGAAGGTCAAACGTGAGGACCAGGATGTTCTGGCCATTGGTCGCATTGTATGGGGCCAGAGCGCCTGTGGAACCGCCGTCGGAAAGCTCAAGGCCGCTGCCGAAGAGACCGCCGCCCAGGTCGATCGTGCTGATCGCCGCCCCCGTGCCGTCGGTCGCGGACAGGTTCAGGCCACCGGCGGGAATCGCGAAACCGGCTGGCAGCGCGTCCTTCAGCTCGACATTGAACGCCCCGTGCAGACCCGTTCCCGTGTTCTCGACGACGATGGCGAACGTCACGAGGTCGCCCGCGTCAATCTTGGTAATACCCGCGTTGATCGGATTGGTCGCGACGCCGTTGGAATTGATTGTCGCCGAGCCCCGGTAGCCCGCGGTGCCGGGGGCGGAGAAGCTGACCGGGCCGACCGTGCCCGAAAGCGCGGCGTTGGAGTTATCGGTCGTCACCACACCTTTGCTGATGTTTAATACGGGCTCGGTGAGCTTGAGCTGGACAATCGCGTCCTGGCTCGTGGGAACGGTGTTAGTCGTCCCTTCCGCGGCATGGGCCTGGTTGGTCAGAAACAGGCCGTCCGCGAACGGCTGGTTACCCACCGTCACGGTGAATAAAAGATCGATATTTGTCGACGAGTTGGCCGGATCTTTATAATTCGAGTAGGCGAATTTCAATGAGTTCGCCGTCGCGTCGGAGGTCAGGGTGGGAACCTTGCTGGAGAGCGGCCGGAAGGTGTCGGCCGGTCCGAAATTGGCATGTCCGGTCGCCGGGATGACGTTCGCCGAGCCGGAATATCCGACGTTGTCGAACGCGCTGATACTGGTCGCCGTGAAGATCGGCAGCGGCAAGAAGTCGGAGAGCGCGAGCTGTTCCTCGTCGCTGGTCGGCAAGGTGTACTGAAGCCGATAGGTGACGGTATCGCCGGCCGCGATCTTCACCGGGCTCGTGAACGACGTGCTGCCGTTGACCGCGTAGATCGACTTCGTGAGGGTGCCGGTGATGATCGTGACGGACGCCGCGCTGTTATCAGTGACAGTGCTGCCGGTGGGTGCGAGAGAGGCGATGGAAAGCACGTCGCCCTGCACGGTAACAGCGTCGGTGAGCTTGTCGCCGTGGTCGATGTTTGCTTCGCCGGAGGGAAAATTGTCGGTGAATTTTTGCTGAATCACCGTGCGGAAGGTCACTGTGCCGGTGGTGGGACCGTCTCCGGGAGCCGATTGAAGCACTCCGCCGCCAGGACTGACTTGTCCTCCCAAGAGCGTTCCGTTCTGGCCTCGCGTCACCATCTCGTTGGACAGATTGAACGCGATCGTGCTGGTGCCGTCGGGGGTCGCCGGTGCTGGAATCGCACCTGTGTAATTCCCGGTCACGCTGAAGTTTGACGCATTGAAGTTGGCCGTGCCGAGCGTATAAGTGTTGCCGTTGACCTGAAACGTCGGGGTGAACGTCGGGTCGAAATGCTGGCCGTCGGAGATCAGGTCGGTGAGCAGCAGATTCTGAAACGCGAAAAAGTCCGAGACCTGGAAATTGATCGTATATTGAAGCGTATCGCCGGGCGAAGCTCCGGGGGCACCGGTGTCGGTAACGATTGCGACCGACTTTTGCGTGGCGAGCGACTTGTCCGTCAGAAGATGACTGGCGGTATTGCTTGTGATCCCCGTGACTGGAGCGTCGGTAGGGTTGATCGGCGTCCAGTTCGCGATGGCCGAGGCATTGTCGGTCGATGTGTTCGGCGCGCCCGTGCTTGCGTTAAGAACGGGATTGCCCAAAGCATTGTTGAGCGGAATGTAATAGGTGTAAAGAAGCGTGGCATCGTTGGCGGCCGTCGTGCCGGTGACACTGGCGAAGCGCCGCGTGAGGGTGCCGCCGGGCGTTAACGTGCTGGGAGTGCTGGGTGACGTCGTTCCCGTCGCCGTACCCCGAATGGTCGTCGCGTCGACCTGGACGTACTGCATGTTATTCGGTAAGAGGTCGGTGATATCAAGATTGGTAAGAGTCTGACCGGCGGCGACGTCCACCGTGATCAGGTCTTGCCTGGGAAAGTTGGGCCCCGTCGCGGTCTCGTCCTCGGGTCCGATGTATTGCTTGGTCACGATGAAGAGTGACGGAGTCACGGCGGATGTCGTGTTGCCGCCAATGATGGTCGGGTCGGTCGTGGGGTTGTCGAGCGCGTCGTTACCGTAACGGAAACCGCCATGAGTCGTAATATTCAGCGCCGAGCCGACGTCGGCAAGGTTGCTCAAGGTGGTCGACACGCTGATATTGGAGACCGGCTGGCCGGGGGTGTAGCTGCCGAATGGGAGTTGCAGCACCACGAGCTGATCGCCGGGCGTTCCGGAAACGATCACCGCGGCGCCAGTATTATCCTTGGCGTAAGGATGGGTGGCATGCCCCCCCGCGTCGAACGTCAAGACGGTGGACGTGAGCGCGGCGC
>JAYVYS010000751.1:0-5418 GCA_043784005.1 Isosphaeraceae bacterium | reverse complement strand
GATGAAAGTCGGCTCGAAGTGGCAATTGTTCATCCCCGCGGCACTCGCCTATGGCGATAACCCGCGCGAAGGCGGCCCGATCGGCCCCGGCGCTGTTCTCTTGTTTGACCTCGAACTGCTGGGCGTCCAGTAAGCTTATCCGCAGGTGGATATGGCATTCGTAGGGTCCGTTTTCGCGGATCACGTTTTCAAACGTGAACGCATGATACGCTGACGACGAACCCTACATTGTTATCGCCGGCTTTGTTGTTACTCGGCGTAAACTGTTAAAGATGTGTAAGTTTGGTTGCGGCTCCGCCGCGGTCCGATGGTTACGCGATGATTGTAGGGTGGATCGAGTCTTCGAGGCCCACCATCTTTGAATGCGTGGTGGGCCTCGAAACTCGACCCACCCTACGAAACCTCCGCGCGCACCCCGATCCCCGTCGATCAAGTCATCGTCTATTCATCCTCTCACATCACTTACTCATCTTGATCTTTGGGCTGCTTTCGTTCGGTTTCGACCTCATCGGCCCATCGGTACAACTCGTCAGGCACCGGGCTGGTCCGGCTCAAAAGTTCGTAAAGCGGCTTGGAAGGAATACCCAACGGCTTTTTGGCCTCTTGAGACTCTTCTTCGAGTTCGGGAATCGTCGCGTCAGACGCATGATGTGCGCTTTTGTCGAGTGCTTCCGCCATCGGGGCAGACTTCGACACGGTCGCCCAAATGGCTTCGTTTGGCGCGATGGGGACCGCCGGACCTGGGGGCGTGTAGACCGACCGCGCTTCACCGATCTCGTTTTCCGGTTTGGTCTTACGATAATCATGAAGGTCGTGTAAGGTGGTTCGCATCTCGCGCCGATGCATCGTTTCATAGCGCATCCGAAGCTGACCCTCTGGCGAAGTGTCCACCGCCGTACGGTCCGCCGCGAGACTCCGCAGATAGTCTTCGTGGGCCTTCATACTCGGCTTCCGACTCTCGACCTCCTCGATCACCGTGCGTAAGATTTTGATCAGTTTCGCACGTGACGGCTCCGGATCGACCTCTTTCGTCATGATTGCGAGGCTATCGACGCGATGTCGATATTCCCAACTCGCCATCCCTTCGGGGGCGGGAGTGCGGATCACCGCTTGCAGTCGACACATGTCGCCATTGATCTCGGTCGACCAGCCCGCCTTGACGAACGCCTCGACGATGTCGAACGCCAGCGAATCGTAGAAGAGGTCTTCGGTGGTGAGTCCGCAGATGTTGAGCGCGAGGTCTCGCTCGCTGGGATACCAATATCCGCGCTTGACGAGCGACTCGATCAAGGTCTCGCAATGTTCCATGATCCAGGTGCAACCCCTTGAAGAGCACCGCAAGAGCCGGGCGCATCGGTGAGGATCGGAACGGAGCCCTCGGACCTGAAGCTTGACCTCTTCCTGAAAATCGATGTCGAAGAGGTCGACGGCCTTGTACGCTTTCTCGGCGAGAATGGCGGTGTCGCAGATCATCGATCGCTCCAAGCGCCACGTCGTCGCCACAATGAGATCCACAAGCGACGCTTCAACGATATCCGTGGGCGCCAGAGACGCGAAGAACGCTTGACGACGCTCTTCGAAGAGCGCGCGATCCTCGTAAGGATGGGTGGCCGCCTTGGAGCGCATGCCGTGTTTGTAAGCATTCTGGCTCGACCGCGCCTTGCCCTCAGCGGTTTTCGCGCCGGTGCTTTTCTTGGCGTTCTCGCGGTTGGCCTTGGCTCGCTTGGAAACCGGGGCTTCGGATTCTTCGATGTTCGTTTCAAGATTCGTGGACATTTCGCGGTTCGCTTTCAGGGATCAACATAAAGTGGTGGCTCCGCGACCTGCGCGCGGAGCATCGCCTCCGTTTTCATTAATCATCAGAGAAAAAGGGGAGGTCGTCCCGTGAATCCGGGCGGGAGAGGTGTTTTTTTGGATAAACCGAAACGCCGTGGCGTATAACGGAGTTTCGTAACGCGGCGGAGCCGCAACCAAACTTATACATCTTTAACAGTTGTAGGGTCCGCTATTGCGGACCATCTCGACTTAACTCAATACATGGTCCGCAATAGCCGACCCTACAAAATTCGGACGCGAACCCGTCTTTTTAGCGTTGACGCTCCACTAGCTTTCCGCTTCCGTCTTTCTCGGACGCCCACGCGGCCTCGGATTGAGATCGAGTCCTAATGCTTCCGCCTTCGCCTTCACCCATTCGTCCGATCCCAACGGCTTGCCCGTCCGCACCGACTCGCGGACGCTGGTCAGTTCCTTTTCCTTCATCGTGGTTGTCACCCGGCGCTTCCAGCGCGACCGACGCTCCGCCGGAGTGCGGCCCAACTCTTCCAGCAGCGGGACGGCGTTCAGCAGCGGGTCCGCATGGCCCAACCCGTGCGCCTGGAAGCTCGACCAGGGGTAGTCCGCCAGGTCGGCGACCATCCCCGCGCGAAGCGGGTTCGCCTCGATATACCGCAACACCGTCAACACGTGGGCGTCGTCTTGCACCACGGGACTCTTGAATCGCCCCTGCCAGACGTGGCCGACGCTCCCGTGCCGCTTGTGAAACCGCGACGTGTGAGCCACCGTGACTGACTGGAGAATGCGGCTGACCGACTGGCCCGCCTCTGGCCTTAGCAAAAGGTGAAAGTGGTTGGTCATCAGGCAATAGCCAAGCAAGCGAAAGGGATAGCGCTGCTTGGCCCTATCAAGTGCGTCGAGAAACGCGGTGCGGTCCTCGTCGTCGATAAAGACATCGGCGTGGTTGTTGCCGCGGTTGATCGCGTGATAAATCAGGCCGTCTTCGGTCGGGCGGTTGAGTCTTGGCATCCCTTCAAGTTACATCGGAAAGGAACGCCGGTCAAGCAAAACGAACTGACACCATTTCCCTCGTGAGAAGCGATCGATAAAGCGTGACATAGCGCTGGACGACCAAACGCAGATCATATTCTTGGTCGATGCGTTGGCGTGCCGCGCGGCCAAGGTTGGCGCGTGAGACCGGGTCGTTCAGCAGCCCGATCAGGGCGTCGGCCCAACGCTCGGGATCGCCTCCGTCCACGAGCACTCCCACGGCGGTTCCTGTCGAAGGTCTCAGTAAATCCTGGTTGCCGCCGATGTCGGAGGCGACGCAGGGCAAGCCCGTCGCCATGGCTTCCAGTAGCGAGTTGCTCATCCCCTCGGCCACGCTCGGCAAGACAAAGAGGTCGGCCGCGCGGAGGGCGTCGGCGACGTCGGCAACCGCACCGGTGAAGCAGACGCGGTTCGCGACGCCCAGCCGCCTCGCTTTTTCCTCCAACCGCTCTTTCTCAGGCCCCTGCCCCACAAGCACCAGGCTCGCACCCGTCGCCGAGGCAACCTTCGGCCAGGCTTCAATCAAGACATCGAGATTTTTTTGAGGATGGAGACGGCCTGTGAAAACGACGCGGGGATGTGGCGGAAGGGTCTCTTCAAGCATGCTGGGGCCAGATTGAAAATGTCGGCCGTCCACGCCGCTGGCGATTCGATGCAGACGCTCCGGAGGAACCCCAAGCGCGTTCCACTGACGCTCAATGTCCGCCGAGATCGCCACGAAAGCATCGTTGCGAAGAATCACGCGACGAAGGAATCGCGATCCCTTCGTCCTGAGTAATTCCTCGGCCTCACCATAAAAACCCGAGCTCGCCGGTTGAATGACGGTGGGGACTCCTCGGACGAAACCACTCCGAGCCACTCCCGCGGCGACCGCCTCCCAGAGTGCCTGGTGCGTGTGGATCAGGTCGAATTGCGGGCGGAGCCGCCTCAAAGCGCAGACCGCACTTGCGACGAAGGTCAATGAAAAGAGCGGTCCTCGTTGAGACGACCGGATGCATCGATGGACCTTGATCCCTCGGACGTCCTCAACAGGGGGCACTCCCGGCATCGCATGGGTGACCACATGGACGGCATGGCCCAGACGGACCAGTTCCTCACCCTGTGCCAGAGCTTGTCGCTCCGCGCCACTTTCAAACGGGTGAAAGTACGCGACGAGGTAACAAATCCGAAGGGGGCGAGATTCGGCCACGATCTCCCGGTCGTCCATCAACGCCTGTCTCCCTCCGCCCCCCCCGATCGCACTTGTCACGAATCTTGGAAAGGGGGTTGCGTCAGGAGAAGGAGGTTCGAGAGATGCGTCACCGCGTGATGTTCAAGGTCGGAATGTCTCGGCCAAGGTCGTCATTAATCTGACCACTTTTCACGACCAGTTGACTGAGGGCATAGATCTTACCGCTCGGCATCTTCATGCGCACGATCCACTGACCATCGGGCAGACGGACGGAATAACGCCCAGCCGCATCGGTGATCGTCTCCTGATCCGCGACGTTCCCCGAACGGTTCGCGAGGATGAGCGTGACACCGTCTTCGGGCTGGCCGGTTTCGCTGGAAATCACTCGCCCTTCGAGAACGTTGAGGTCCCCCTTCATGGTCGTGCGAAGGTAACGGCTCAACGTCGCGGCGGGTGACACCGGCTTCATCGAATCACGCTTGACCGTGTCACCCTCGGGATTAGGCAAGGTGATCGGTTCCTCTCCCGGCGCGACGGGTGGCTTGACCTTTGCGGGAGAAGTCGGCGCGGGCGTGATCGGCGTCGCCGTGCTGGGGCTTTCTTTCTCGGGGGCCGGAGCGACCGGCGGCGAGGGAAGCCCCGAATCGATCGGTGTGACGTTTGAAGAAACGACGGGCTGCGGAGCGGCGGTATCCCGCTTTGTGACACCGTCAACGGGTGCCAACGGCTCCGCCTTTTTCTCATTCAACGCGGAATTCCCGGTCCCTGTCGGCTCCATCGGCACGCTGTCGATCGTTGAGGGAACAGACGATGGCCGCGATGTCTCGGCCGCCGGGGCTTTGGGTGCGACCCTCAACGTGGACGTCGGCATCGGCTGCGTTGAGAATGGCGCGGAGGTGGTGACGCAGCAGAGATCGACCTCACTATCGCGATAAACCGTGGGATAGACGAGGGTGGTCGGATAAATCCAGGCTGCGGACATCACATACGAGGTTGGATACGAGTAGACCGGCCGCTCGACATATCGCGTCGTGATGATAGGAACGCTCCAGGACATCGGCACGACATAAGACGTCGGAGCGGCCACAAAGTATTGGGTCGTGGAAAAGTAAGAAGTCGGTAGAATTTGAAAAGAGGAGATCGGGTAAGCTTCGACATAAGTTGTCGGCGCGATGACGTAATTCCGGCTGAATAGCCCATTCGCCAGGGCCTTTGACCCGCCGACCGGAATAAGGCCAAGCGCCAAGATCGCTGAAACTCCAACGGACCAGATCGCTCGCATGGTGATACCCTCAGTATTGAGGTCGTTTTCCGACCCTCTGATCGCGACTCCGACGACCATCCCGGCAGTACAATTCGCGAATCCCTTTTTGCCTAAAATACCAGACCGACGCGCATGAACCAATAGGTCGCC
Organism: Isosphaeraceae bacterium; assembly: GCA_043784005.1. GTDB lineage: Bacteria > Planctomycetota > Planctomycetia > Isosphaerales > Isosphaeraceae > JAYUFP01. The sequence continues at coordinate 10 of JAYVYS010000751.1, read as the reverse complement.
AGGTTTCGCG
>JAYVYS010000750.1:0-2657 GCA_043784005.1 Isosphaeraceae bacterium | reverse complement strand
TGATGTGGAATTTCTTCTACCCAAATATTTTCTGCTTCATTAATGCGTAAACTTAGATGATAACCTGAAACTAATATAGAAATTGGGTCGCCGAGTGGGCGTCGAGCGCTCGCTGCATGGAATTGGTGACTTTATCGGCGAAAAGAACAACCTCGGCGTTGATGTGTCGCGCCGATCGACCGATCGTCTGGATCAACGACGTCTCACTGCGAAGAAACCCTTCCTTGTCGGCATCGAGGATGCAGACCATCGAGACCTCGGGGAGATCGAGCCCCTCTCGCAACAAATTCACACCAACCAACGTGTCGAAAAGTCCTTCGCGTAGCTCACGCAGGATCGTCACCCGCTCGATGGCGTTCAGTTCGGAGTGAAGCCATTTGCATCGCAGGCCTTGCTCCTTCAAGTATCTCGAAAGATCCTCGGCAAGCCGCTTTGTCAACGTCGTGATCAGCACACGTTCGTTGCGGGCCGCCCTGACTTTGATCTCGTTCAAGAGCGCGGGAACTTGGCCTCGCGCCGGCTCAATACGCACGACCGGGTCGATCAAGCCAGTAGGTCGAATGACTTGCTCGACGACTTCTCCGCCCGACATCGCGACTTCATAATCGCTCGGGGTCGCCGAGACGTAGATACGCTGGCCGAGCTTTTTCTCCCACTCGTCGAACCTGAGCGGGCGGTTGTCAAGTGCGCTGGGGAGTCGGAATCCGTGTTCGACCAGCGTACTCTTGCGGCTGAAGTCGCCCGCGAACATCCCCCGGATTTGCGGTATGGTCACATGCGACTCGTCAATGAACATCAGGCAATCGTCGGGGAAAAAATCGAGCAACGTATTGGGCGTTTCCCCGTGTTTTTTCCCTGAGAGCGGCCGGCTGTAATTCTCGATTCCCGAGCAATAGCCGACCTCAAGCAGCATCTCCATGTCATAGCGCGTTCTCGCCGCGAGGCGCTGAGCTTCGAGCAGTTTGCCTTGATCCTTGAGAATTTTGAGCCGTTCCTCAAGCTCCGCGGCAATGGTTTCGACTGCGCCCTTGATACGTTCCTCAGGAAGAACGAAGTGCTTTGCCGGGTAGATGTACATCTCTTGCTTCCGTTCGAGCACGGCTCCGGTGAGCGGGTCGATCACCGCGAGGGATTCAACCTCATCGCCGAATAGCTCGATGCGGAAGGCGATTTCCTCATACGCGGGCCAAAGTTCGACGACATCGCCCCGGACGCGAAACTTGCCACGTTCGAAGCTGATGTCGTTCCGGTCGTACTGGATGTCGACAAACCTGAGGAGGGTCTCGTCGCGGTCGATGAAGTCTCCCACCTTCAAACGGACCATCATCTTGCGATAGTCGTCGGGTGAACCAAGGCCGTAGATGCATGAGACGCTTGCGACGACCACGACGTCGTTTCGACTCACCAACGCACTTGTGGTCGCGAGGCGGAGGCGTTCGATTTCCTCGTTGATCGAGGCGTCTTTCTCGATGTAAATGTCGCGCTGAGGGATGTACGCTTCGGGCTGATAGTAGTCGTAGTAACTCACGAAGTAGCGGACGGCGTTATTGGGAAAGAACTCTTTGAATTCGCCATAAAGCTGCGCGGCGAGGGTCTTGTTGTGGGAAAGAATCAGCGCGGGCTTGCCCATCCTGGCGATCACATTCGCCATCGTGAAGGTTTTTCCCGAGCCCGTGACGCCAAGCAAGGTCTGGTGTCGCCGGTTCGCACGGACGCCCTCGACCAGCTTTTCAATCGCCCGCGGTTGATCTCCGGCGGGCTCATAAGGGGCCACCAAATGAAAATCTGGCATGAGGCGGTTCCGGAGACCTCACTTCAAGGTAAAAAGGAGCCCCGCCTTGAGGCGAGCTCCGTTTCGGAAGGGTCAACTCGTTTCTCGTCTTCCGGCCCAATCCGAAGAAAAGGGCTGATCGCGGCGAGGGTCGACGGGCCGATCCCCTGAACGCGAGTATCCAGATCGGCGAGAGAGTGGAAAGGGCGCGTCTCTCGTGCGACCACGAGCCGATTCGTCAGTGTCGGACCCATTCTCGGGAGCGTTTGTAAAACTTCCGAAGGACAGTCGTTTGGGTCAACGAGGAGAATCGGCCGGAGCGGCACTTGGTTGATTTCGTCCACCTGCGAGACACGAAGCGTTAACGCGCAACACGCGATCAGGCCGGCGGCCACTTGGCGCGTTCTTGGACCCCATCCCCAAAAATCCCGTCGATTCCGATGCTCCATTCCAAGGGTCTCCGTCCCCGGATTCTCCCGAAAAGAACCGGCGATCTCTCCATTACCTATCTACTCGTACAGTCTACGGAGCCGAAACGACGATCTCAAGGGGTTCCCACATACGAGGTCGGTGACTCCGAGAAGTTGTATACGCTGCGACGTCTTCAAAGGACTCCCGCAGTGATTTCAGTTAACGCATTCAGAAACACTTCGATATGTTCCTCGGTATTGAACGGCCCGGGGCTCACACGGAGGCTCTTTGCGACGGACTTGGGTTTGATCAACCTCGCCAGGGCCAGTAATCGCTCTGCCAGCCCTTGCGAGGTCTTTTCAAGGGGGAAATTTTCCGCAGGCAATGCGATCTGCAAACCCTGATAATCACCGCGAACATGCACCGCCAAGTGGAAAATCGAAGCTTCCCAACCCTCTGGCTGTGTTTCCCGGTG
>JAYVYS010000749.1:0-4484 GCA_043784005.1 Isosphaeraceae bacterium | reverse complement strand
GGCGTCAGGTCCTGAAAAAGCTGAAGCGTAACCGGGCCGGAGAACGAGATGTCGGTCGGCTGGCCGACGGCGGCGGTGTGACTGACGTTGATCGTCCAGAATTTTCCTTTCGCCACCGAAGCCTTGAGGTCGGGATTGCTGGAGGTGACGCTGTACGTCTGCGAGGGCGCCAGTGAGGCGCTACCGTCGAGGTTCACCTGGTAACCAAGCGACGAAGGGACCGAGACATTTGGGATTGCGGCGAGCTGCGCATTCATGACGATGCGGCCTTCGAGGCTCTCGACCCGAGGCCGGGACGCGACCCGTGACGGCTTGCGCCGTTCCTCAGGACGAGCATCACGCCTCCAAGGAAATACGACGCCCCACGCACGTTCCGACATCAAACACCTCCTGCGCCACAACCAAGAAGGTCGGATCGGGCCGGACGCGCACGACCGTTGCCCGAGACCCTGTCATTAACCTTGGTATCGGTGGCGCAGGTTATATGACTTGAGCCGAATGTGCGCAAAACAACGGCGGAAGTGAAAACAGGGTTTCACCTCCGCCGCCACATGTCCGGCTAACCGCGCTTCGTCACGGCGTCGCTTTGCGGAGTGTGAAGTTGGTGATCATCACGCCGTCGTCTTCCATCACCGCGTAGCCGCCCCCTTGCGCGAGGTACTTGGCGAAGACGGAGAACTCGGGAAGCTTGTCCTTGTTGAATAGCTTGCTAAGCTTCGTCATGTCGGGGCCGTTGCCGCCAGCCGCGGCACCTTGGGCCAAGGCTTTTTCAAACTGGCCGCTTTTGATCATCTCGTACGTCACGCGGGCCGATTCCTCGGGGCGAACATAAGTCACCGCGCTCAGAGTCGCGGGCATTTCCTTGGCGACCGCCTGATAGGCGGGGCTGTCGACCAGGGTCGGACCGCCACCTCGGATGGCCATTTCGAGCAGGGTGGGCTCGGTGGAGATGAAAAGCGTTCGCTTCGCCACAGTCAGACTGATCGGTCCTTTGAAGGGATTGTTGCCGGCATTGTTGGGAATTTCGGGAACTTCGAATTCATAAATCGTCGCACCCTGAAACTCTCGCTTCTTGGGCGCGGCACCCGCCAGCCCGATGAGCTTGGTGAGGGTGTTCTGGAAGGCCTTCTCGTCTTCCAGCGCCACACCCACGAGCATCCGCTGGCTATCTTCGGTCACCGGCTTCTTGAAGTCGCTGATCACCGTGATACGGTCGCCCAAGGGGTCGAAGATGTCCTTTTTGAAGTTGAGAGGCTCGCCGCCATTAGGGCCGACGAGCTGCTGTTCCAGGACGTTCAAAACGCCGGGCTGGAACATATTGGCGAGGTCATTAATGGCGGTGAACGCCGCGTCAAGGTCCCAGCTCCAGCTCTGGTAGCTCGCGACCGTGGCGGGCACCCAGGTCTCGGGCTTGAGGCTCACCTTGGGAAGGCTGAACAGCTTGAGCAAACCCTGAAGCGGCGCGGGGGCGACAACGAAGGTCTTGCTCACGCTGTCATAGCCTTTGGCGTTCAGGCTGAAAGTTCCCGAGGCCGCCTTCAAGCCTTGGATGCCGAGAACCTGCGAGAAGGTCTCGAACTGGCGAAACGCATCGGCGTTCTTTCCCTTGGCTCCGGCCTTGGCGACCAAGCTTACGAACTTGTTCATATCGGCGAACCAGAAAATTTGGCCGTCGCCGCCAAGCTTCTTGGACGCCGCGGCGTAGTTCTCGGTGGCATCGAGCGCCTTGTCACGACCGGAGGAATTCGTGATGTGGTCCTTTAGCACCTCGACATCCGAACTGATCGTGAAGACGGCGCCTTCGTGAGTCCACGCCAGGGGCGGCGGGGTTTTCTCGTCATCCTTGCCCTTGGGGGGCTGCATGATGTTGAGGGTGAGGCTCTTGAATTCTTCCTTGCCCACCTTGGCACCGGAGTCTTCGCCCAGCTTCATCGCTTTGGTGAGAACATCGGTCATCTTGTCGGCGTTCTTGCCCGCGTCAGCCGAGATCAAAAATGCCGCCGGCATGTCGGCGTCATCCTTGGGGAGGATGGCAATCGCGACCGGACCTTGCGGCAGATCAAGCAGTTCTTGAATGGTGACGCCGACCTTTTCCTTGAGCGTCTTGCTGCCATCGGCAAGTTTGGCCTTCAGATCTTCTTTAAAGGGGGTCATCGCGGGGTCGGCCCAGAGCTGGCCGAACTGACTCTGACGGAATGCCTCACGAAGCCCGGCCGCATTGGCCGCCTTGGCGAAGAAGACCGTCGTATCGGGCAACACCTTTTCGGGCGCCGCTGCGAACACGCCCGGGGCCGCGAGGAGGGACAGGCCGACCAAACCAAGGCCGCCTGTGAGGATGAGGCGGCGGGCCGCACGCATCGGGGTACGCATCGATCAAGACTCCGTTTCTTACGAGACTCAACATCCCCGGCTCACCGGCGCAGGGCATCGGCGTGATCTACGGACCTGTCCGGCAGAGCGAAAACATGAAATGCAGCGACCAAAGGAAGCGATCCCTCCCCCGGCTGCCGCACGTCCGAGGCCTCTCTCCCACCGTGACATCTTCCCAAACGGACCAGGCGACGCGCCCGGCCTCTTGTCGGCGGTGACCGACCTCGTTAACTTCCTGAATGATTGATCCATCCTAAAACGGACTCGGAGCGGATAGAACGAGCATTGTTCATCCCGCGATGACTACGCGGTTAGTGGGGGTGGGTCGAGTCTTCCAGGCCCACTATCGTCCAATGCGCGGTGAGCCTCAAAGCCTTGATCCACCCTACGACAAGGAAAGTTCACGGTCGGCTGAGCGAGATTCCACCCGATCAAGACACTTTATCCTTCCCATCCCTCGCGGACCAATTCGGCGAACCGACGCGGAGACGACGAGGGGGATCGAGATAACGGTATCCCGTGTTGGGGTTTTCCTTGTCGTAAGAAAACGCCTCGCGATTCCTCAGGAAATCCTTAACGTAATTCACAGGAATCGCAAACCCGAGGTTATCGGCGACGTCAGCCCTTGCCCCTCGGCTCGTGACTCCGATCACCTCGCCTCGAAGGTTAAACATCGGGCCTCCGGAGTTTCCCGGGTTGATCGCGGCGTCGGTTTGAAGGTAAATCTGTCCTTCGATGTTCCGATTCCGGTTGCTCACGATTCCCTGCGATACGCTCCGTTCCAATCCCAGGGGATTGCCAACGTTAAAGACGCCTTCGCCCGAATTGACGTCTTCCAGGCTACCCAACACAACATGCCTTAGTTTCAAATCTTTCTGCGGCGGAAGCTTGATCAGAGCCAGGTCAAAGAACGGGTTCACCGCGATGATCTCGACGTTCTCGATCCGACGCCGTGCCAGACCGCCGGGAACATTCTGATAAAGCACCGCGGCGATCCTGGTCTCCCCTTGGATCACATGGGCGTTGGTGATCGCGTAACCATCCGCATTGACGATGAACCCGGACCCCCGCGCCGTCGGCGTCTCGATCGAGATCACCGCCTCGCCGTAGGTCTGAACCAGTTCTTTGACCGGAGCCACCTTCATCGGACGGCTCTCGAAAAAGCCGGAAGGATCAACATCCTCCGAGCGTGCGCCCACCACCGTGGGAACCGCCGCGCCGGGAGCCGTCCGGCTCACCACCTGATCGCGAGGGACCTTCAAGACATCAAAGCCGAGGTCGATAAATAGCGCGTTCGGCTTCTCGGCGATAACCTCACCGGTAACCTGATGACCGTCTTTGAGGTGGATCACTTCCTGACCACCCCAGCCCGCGGACGCGAACACCAAGAAAACGCCCAGTAGCCAGGTCCAGAACGAGCCAACCCTGATCTTCATCCGATGTCCCTTCGATGTCGAAACCAGGGCAACCCCTGATCAGCCTTCGCGGAATGGCATCATTGTAAAAACCCGCGCCAGGGTTTCAACCCATCCTTGCAGAAGATATGCCAAGGATTTCCGGCGAAAAGCTCATCGTCTCGAACGTCGCCCCCCGCGAACGCGGCATTTCAGCGATCCCAATTGCCCATCTTACGCTAAGTTCCAACTTTGACCGAGGTCGGCTTGACTCCGAAAGCATTTCAGGGTTAAATTTTGAATACTTCGGTGAGTCTACCTTTCCTGCGTGATCCGACTTTACGACGACCAACGTGTCGTGGCCAGTCCCCGTTCCAATCGACCTGGGGGAGCGTCTTTCGTGTTGAACCCACCGAAGCGGATGGTCTTGTCGGTCTTCGCCGTCGTCGTGCTTTTTCATGGAGGCGCACCGGCGCGGTCCCAGGAAAAGAAAGGCGAGGAAAAGGCGGCTCCTGAACCCCAGGGAGAACTCGAACACCCCAAGCCGATCCCCGTCGCCAACTTGCTTCCGCTGATCCCCACGATCCCGACCCGTAAGCAAGCGCCCGCCTTCAATGTCCAGTTTGTCGATGCATCGCTTTTGCCACGCGATAAACAAGGAATCTGGGTACTCGATTTCGCGTTCAAACCATTACGAATGCGAACCGTCGAGATTGCCGG
>JAYVYS010000748.1:0-5869 GCA_043784005.1 Isosphaeraceae bacterium | reverse complement strand
GATGTCATCTTCGACGATCGCGACCAGCGGCCCGGCGTGAAATTCAAGGACGCGGATCTCGTCGGGATTCCGCTCCGCGTGGTAATCGGCGAGCGCGGGCTGAAGGAAGGAACGATCGAGGTCAAGTGGCGGGACGCGGCAAGTGCCCACCACGTGGCCGTCGCGACAGCCGGAGAGGCGATTTTGGCCGAGATCGAATCGAACCGAAAAGCGCACGATTCGCTTTGTGTCGAGCGCCGAGTCGGCCGCGCTGTTCGAGGAAAGGCGTGATGTCTTCGCCGGATCAGAGGCCCGCCTTGAGCCAAAAGACGCCCCCGAAAGGTCCGCTCGTACTTCTAGGGCTCTTGTCGGTCGCGACGTTCGCCGGTCCGTTTGTGATCTACTTGACGCTACGCGGCGGTGAGAGGCCGGAATGGCCCCCCGACCGCGCCGTCGAATGGGTCGCGCTCTGCGGAGTGACGACGATGGTTGTTGGTTTACTCGCCGCGTGCGTGACATCCGGGATCTGGTCCCGGCCGAAAGTTTGAAACCAAGCGCGAGGGGGAATCTCCTTGCAGAGTGACGAAGCCTTACTACTGCTCGCAGGTCTCAGCATCGTGGCCACGGCGATGGCTCTGAGCACGTTCCTCTGCGCCCTCGTCATCCGCTGGTCGGATGCCCTTGGGTTCCTTGACAAGCCGGGTGGGCATAAAGGACATGCGAACCCCGTCCCTCTCGGCGGTGGCGTCGCGATCTGGCTCACGATTCTCAGCCTGTCGTTCCTGGGCGTGCTCGCGCTTCGCCTTGGCCGGGAATTCTTACCCGACTCCGTCGCGCGATACGCGGATGGAGTCAATCAGCAAAGGGGAGCACTTTCACTGATCCTCTTTCTCGCCTCGCTCATCATGGGAATGGGCTTGCTGGACGATCGCAAGGCCCTGAGCTGGCAGTCGAGGCTGGGAATTCAGGTCGGGTTGGCCATCGTGATCGCGGCGGCAGGGATCAGGGTGACGCTTTTTGGTTTGGGACCGCTCGCGCATCCCCTTGTCGGCGGGTTGGTGACGGTCGTCTGGATCGTTGGACTCACCAATGCGTTCAACTTTCTGGACAACATGGATGGACTGGCCGCAGGTGTCGGTTTGATCGCGGCGCTGCTGTTCGCCGCGGCGCAGATCGCAGTGGGAAGCCTGTTCGTCCCCGCGCTTTTGCTGGGACTCGTGGGGGCACTCGCGGGGTTTCTCGTCCACAACCGCCCCCCTGCCCGCTTATTCATGGGGGACGCCGGTAGTAACTTCATCGGGTTCTTGCTCGGGTCACTAACCGTCGCAGGCACGTATTATCGGTATGGACCGGGCGAATCCCGATGGGGCGTGCTGGCTCCTTTGTTGGTCATGGCCGTTCCACTCTATGACACGACCTCGGTGATATTGATTCGTCTCAAGGAGGGGAGGAGCCCGTTTCTGCCCGATCGGTGTCACTTGTCTCACCGGCTGGTCGATCGCGGCTTGACTCGACCTCAAGCGGTCCGAACCATTTATCTTGTGACGCTCGCGAGCGGACTAGGTGCCTTGTTACTTCACAAGCTCGATGGGTTCGGAACGATTGTCGTCTTGGGCCAAACGGTTTGCCTGCTCGGAGTCGTCGCGTTACTCGAAGTTTCCCGGAACCGGGCGGTTTCGGACCGCGCTCAAGTCCCTGTCCACGATCGAGAACGAGCCGATGTCGAGGCGAAAAACGTCAGTCCCGATCCCCATGCCCGCGCTGGAGCTTGACTCCGACTCCGACTCCGACGCCGAGCTTGCCGCGAAGATCGGCGAGTGGCTCCGCCGCGTCGCGCTCGGCCTCACCGCGGCGCTGATGGTCGCGCGGACCTACTGGCCCAGCGAACCCGATTACCGGAACGATGTCGGAAGTGGCACCGTCTGGGTATTCGCGCTGCTCCTCGTCGTGGGGATCGCGATCGCGGCGGGGCTGGTCGGGGGAACGCTGCGATTGCGGATCTCGTGGGCGGACGTGGCGATGATCGTGCTGATGCTGCTCGTGGGCTCAAGCGCTTCCCATGCCATCGACCGCCGCCCGGCGATCAACATCGCCTGGGAGTGGGGTGGAATGGGGCTGCTCTACCTGCTCGCGCGAAATCTTCCACGTACTCGGGGCGAATCGCAGGCGCTGGCGGGGGCACTTGCGGCGACCGCATTCGCGCTCTCGATCTACGCCTTCTACCAAGTTGGTGTCGAGCTTCCCTACGAACAGGCCAAATTCCTTAGGAACGAGGCTCAGGCGCTTCGAATCGTCGAGATCGAGCCGGGGACTCCTCAGCATGCGCTCTTTCGAAGCCGTCTTCTCGGGTCGAACGAGCCGTTCGCGACGTTCGCCATGGCGAATTCCCTGGCGGGATTTCTCGTCGGTCCCCTCGTCGTGCTTCTGGCTCTAGGATGGACCAACCTGACCCGTCGCGACGAGCGAGGCACCCGGCTCGGTTCAACCGTCCTGCTCGCCATCCCGACGCTCGCGATCCTGGTCTGCCTCGTCATGACCAAGAGCCGTTCCGCCTACATCGGCCTGACGATCGGCCTTCTCGTGCTCGCCTGGCGAGAGCGTAAGCGCGTGGGGACTCGTATTCTCCTGAGGGGAGGACTGGCGGCTCTGATTCTCGTTGGAGCGTTAATCGCGGCCGGTTTGGCGACCGGCAGACTCGACCGACAAGTTCTGACCGAGGCGGGGAAGTCGTTCTCTTATCGGACCCAATATTGGACCGGAGCGTGGCGGGCGATTCACGCCAATCCACGCGCCTACTGGACCGGGTACGGACCCGGCAACTTCGCCGCACCCTACGTTTTGCACAAGCTCCCCGAAGCCAGTGAAGACGTGAAAGATCCTCACAACTTCCTACTCGAGGTCTGGGCGATCTCGGGTCTCACGGCTTTGATCCCCTTGGTCCTGGCGGTTTGCGCGTTGCTCTGGAACGGCTTCGCACCGTCAAGGAAAAGCGGCGATGAAGCGATTGAGGAGCCGGGGGAAACCAGCGTGGTTAACCGTCGGATGCCGACCGCGCCCGATGCGGCTCCGGTCGGCTCGGGCTGGTTGATCGGTTGCGCAGGCTTGGGCTGGTTGTTGGCGTGTCCTCCGCTCGGCCAGTTGAATCCCTTCTCGCTCACCGAGCGATGGCTGATCCTGGGACTGGCCTGGCTGTTGGCGATCGGGCTGGGACAGTGGGCCTGGCGACGTCAAGCTTTGGAACCGGCCTGGCTTACCGCCGGGGCGTTGGCCGTACTGGTGAACTTGCTGGCGGCGGGGGGCATCGGAATTCCGGCTGTCGCGCTGGGACTTTGGGTTGCTTTCGCCCTGGCGTTGAATCTTCGAGAAGATCGACCGTGCGGACGGCTGCGGGAGGCGACGGGAGGACGATTCGGGGCGTTCGGCTTCGCGGCCGTGTGGGTGGCACTCCTCGGCACGTTCATAGGGGCGATCCTGCCGCACTGGAAGGCCGAGGCGGCGATGGCCGATGCTCAGGACGCACTTCGTTCCCTTCCCCCCGCCTATGAGAAGGCGGAAGCCGCTTATCTTCGCGCCAAGGATTCCGACAAGCTCAGCGCGCGTCCCTGGCTTTCCATGGCCGCACTCGAATATGCCATCTGGGACATGCGAGGAGCGAAGGTTGAGGATCTCCGGTGGCGGAAAATCCCCTTCGAGATGGCCGAGGCGGCCTCCGGGAACCGTCCCGCGAATAACTGGACGATTCACCGTGAACGGGCCAAAATGACGACGCTCATCCTCAAAAGGCTGGGAGACCGACTCGGTCCCAAAGAACGTCTGAATTTCATGGCTGACGTCGTGAATGCCAGCCGGTTGGCAGTGCGGTTAAACCCCACCAATGCCATGCTTCACGCCTGGTTGGCCGAGTCAAGTGCCGACATTCACATGTATCCCGATGCCTTGACGGAGGGGCAAGAGGCGTTGCGCCTCGATAAGCTGACTCCCCATGCCGATCGGAAGCTCGACCCGAAGATCCGACAATGGATCGAGGCGAATCTAAAAGATTGGGAAAAGAACTCAAAAGCGTCGCCGGATTTGAAAGCCTTGCAAGAGAGGCTTCAGCGGAAATGAGCTGCCCGAGGGAGGAAGAATGCCCCGTCGTTCGGCGACCACACCCAGGGGGCGCGTGCGGCTTGCCGCCGCTTTTCACCCTGGGGGCAGCGAAATGAGACCAAGCTCCCGCGCTCCAAAAAACCTGCCCGGGTCGATGTTTTCCTTGCCGATCAGCTCATTCCTTATTCGGATCCGAATCCGTCGACCCCACGGCCCAAGACGAAGCCCGACGTTCAATAGGAACGTCGGGCTTCGTTGTATCCCGAGTCATCCCAAACGGTTCAGATCAGTGCGTTCTGGACTTGGCCTTGATCGAGGTGGGCTTGGGCGTTGATCCCGCAGTGAGCTTGGTCACTTGAGTTTTCGGAACGCGAATCACTTTCGTCCCCTGAACGGTGGCGGAGAAGTTTCCCGCCGCGATCTGTTCGGCGACGGAAACATAAGCGTGGGGGGCGGAAGCCGCTCCGGACTTGGAAACGTCGATCTGGGCGACGTAGTTCGGGTTGGGGAAGTTTGTGGACTGCGGGAAGGTGACAAGGTTCTTCTCGACAAGCGGGTTCCCCGCCAGGTCCGTGAGACCCGCCGCTCGCAGCGTCACCACGTATCCCCCTGGCTTGAACTTCTTCCCGCCGAGGTTGTAGGAAAGATTGACAAAGACCTGGCCGTTCGCACCTTGAGCGGTTGACAACGCGGTCGAGGTGAAGTTTTGCAACCCCGTGCCGACAGGTAGGCCGAGCGAATAATTCGCGCGGTTGGTGAGTCCGTTGGGATTCAAGCCGACGAGCCCTGTCTGGATCACCACCTGAAGTAGACCGGCGGGAGCGTTCAATGTCACACCCGAAACTGTCGGGCCGGCGGTCACAATGGTTAAAGGGGTCGACATCAAACCGATCCGGGAGACGACGATTCCGGTGAAGGAATCGGTCATCGCGGCGGTCGTGACGTAGGTGCCATCCGCAAGCGGGCTGATCGTCACGGCCCATGAGCCGAGCGAGTCGATGACGGCCGTCCCGACTTTCGTGGAAACGGTGGGGTTGCTGGTCGCCGCCGCGTAGATCTGTACGCTCGCTCCAGGCTGGCCCTTTCCGAAGAACACGGGTTGGGTGACGTTCGTGATCCCGTCCGTGTTCGAGTAGCCCGAATCGCTTGCGGGGGAAAGCGTTCCCGAGATCGGGAGCAGGATACGTGCCGAAGACACACTCGTGGTGACGCTGCCAGGAGTGCCGTCGCCTTTGGCATGGATCGTGGAGACTGTCACGGGGAATCCGGACGAACCCGAGAGATAAACGTGGCTACCGTAGACATTGAACGTGCCACCCCCCCCGACAACGGTACCCTTCGAGGACGACCCATCGCCCCAATCGATCGTCGCGTTGTACTCCGACGCTTTGGAGTAGACGTTATCCGTCGTCAAGGTGCTCACCACGGCGGTGAAACCTTCGCCGACGACGGCGGAAACCGGCGAACCCTGCGCTGTGGTCGCCGCGTCGGTGACAACAGCAGGAACCGACATCGTTCCGGTGGGACCGCCGGAGTTATTGACGATCGTGACGTTCACGGCGAACTGGCCAGCCTGCTTGAAGATCTCCTTGCCGCTCACCACGAAGGTGCCATTTGGACCACTTGTCACCACACCCGCGGAGACATCGCCATTACCCCAGTCGATCGAGGCCGCAAAGGCACTCGCAGGAGTCAGTGCGAACTGGGTGAAACTGCCGATCGTGCCGTTGAATGTTTGCCCTGCCACGGACTGAATCGAGTTGCCAGGCGTCGGGTTGATGGGTGCGGGATTGACCGTCAG
>JAYVYS010000747.1:0-2938 GCA_043784005.1 Isosphaeraceae bacterium | reverse complement strand
GTCAAACGCCTTTGGGATGAAGACACCCGGGCAAGGCGCGACGTGCGCGTGGTGGTCCAACGTCACGCCCGTGAAAATCAGGATGAATCGAAACATTGGGAAAGCCCCTTTTAGGATTTCGTAATTTGTCTCCTGAGTCTATACGGCAAACGGCGACAAATCTTGTGGAATTTCCAAAAAAATTCGAATCGTTCACGATTCGGACGATTCAAGATGACCATTTGAGGTCGATCAAGCCGGCGAAGAAAGGCTTGGTAAGCCGCAGGTTTGCAACTCAGGCAGATGGAGCCGACTTCACTACGACGATCACCAATAAATCCAACTCTTCGTCGCAAACACATAAATCCCCAAGCCAAGGTTTGCCGACATGTGACTGACAACACAAGCCGACAGGCTTTTCGTCTTCCAAAGCAGTCCCGCCCAGAGCAAGCCCGTGAGCAGCGCCGGCACCCACTCGGGATGTGCCAAGGCGAACAGCGCCGAGACGATGACGGCCGATAGCGCGGTCACTTTCCCGACCGGCACCTTGGTAAAGTCCTGGTCGATCACCGACCGATTCAAGAACGACCGCCAGAAGATCTCCTCGAAAATCGGCACCATCACGACCAGTCCGAAGAAGCGAACGGCCAGGAACACGTAAAATAACGAAGGATTGAGCACATGAGGATCAAAGCCCGCCCGAGTTCCACCGCCGAGAAAGGGAATCGCCGGCGAAGGGACCTTGACCCAAAGGGCCGTCACGACCAACCCCAATCCAATCGCGGCCAAAATCACGCCGATTCCGGGAAACGTGCGAAGGTCTTGCCAGGTCGACCGGCAAACGACCATCAAGGCCGTGACGACAACCACTTTCAAGGTATAGGCCAAGACATACCACGTCGGGTCGGGTCCGGCTTCGGTTTTCGGCAGGTAGCCTTCGAGGCTCGTAAGGATCAGAAAGGCCGCCATCGGCAGGACGTAAGGGAGCCAGGCAGGTTGTCGGATAGCGAGCATCGGGGGGCGTTTCCTTGGAAATTCAAGAGGTTCAAACGGTCGGACCGTGGTCGATTCGCGAAAAAAGCGCTGGTGAGTCGAGGCGGTCGACAATCAAGTCGGCATGCGTCATCCGTTCGGCAGGGCTATGCGCGTGAGGAACTCCCACCGCGAACGCTCCGGCTCGCTTCGCCGCTTCAAGGCCGGCGGGACTGTCTTCGAGTACGAGTGTTTCCTCAGGTAAAACGCCCAGCCGTCCGGTCGCTTTTCGATAAATCTCGGGGTCGGGCTTGCCGATCGACACGTCCTCCGACCCCAGGACGAACGAAAAATAGTCTCGCAAACCATGCGATCGGAGCAACGTGTCGGCATATTCTCTGCGCGACGACGTGGCAACCCCCCTGGGGATGTTTCGCGCTTCGAGATGCGCCAGCAAGGCGAAAAGCCCCGGCGAAGGGTGAACGGCGGAGTCAAGCTCGGCCTGAAACCGCGAACGAACCTCCTTCAATAGCTCTTCAACCGGCTCGTCGAGTCCCGCCAAGGTTTTAAAAGCATGCCCTGCGTCTGCAGCGCGTCGACCGATCATCGCTTGCATCAGTTCATCAGTGAATATCTTGCCCCGAACGGCCAGCATCTCGCCCGCCACCTTGTGAAACAACGCCTCGGTGTCGAACATCAGGCCGTCAAGGTCGAAGACGACCGCGCGAATCTTCGTAAGCATAGGACAAGATCATCCGTCGTTTGAATTCAAAAGCGGGAACTTCGAGCCCGTCTGCCGCGCACGCTCTCAGGGAAAAGCCGCTCTTGGTCGAGTGTCCCGTCGTTGAAGAGCGGGATCGCCGTAAAGTCGGATTCAAAAGAAAGCGAAGGGTCGGCTTCCACCTCGTCGCGAAGCGGGGCCGTCACCCAAAGGTCGGTCAGTTCCAACGTGTTCGGGATCAAGACCATTCGAGCCTCCGCAGGATCGATGCGCCAGCATGTGTCGAGGCAGGCGGCAAGCACCTCGGCATCGGTCGGCAGTCCGATCGGAACGCGGGCACGGGTCAGGAAGTTGCTGGTCAGGCTGTTCACGCGCATCGGCACGGGGTCGATTCCACGAATCAAGCGCTCGGTGGTCAAATCCGCCAGGCCGACGCCCAAAGCGTTGCCTCGGGTCTCGACCGATAGGTCGAGCACCGCCAACCGCGTGACCACCGGCCGAGGCAGGTCGGGCATGGTCTCGACTCAATAGCGGCACGCTGGCGGTGTTGAGGTCCACACCGACCGAGTTGACGCAGTCCTCCACCACGGTCTCCAGGCTGCGCGCCAAGTCGCTCTGGTTCACATCGTGCTGGTACTGGCCGACGCCAATGGATTTGGGGTCGATCTTGACCAGCTCGGCCAGCGGGTCTTGCAGGCGCCGCGCAATGCTGGCCGCGCCGCGCAGGGTCACGTCGACGTCGGGCATTTCCTGTGACGCGAATTCGCTGGCGCTGTAAACCGAGGCGCCGGCCTCGCTGACCACTACTTTTTCTAGAGCGCGCACTGCGGCCCCGGCACCGTGCGAGGCGCCGTTCGATTGCCCGCCGTGCGGGCTGCCGTTCGCCATGGCACTGTTCGAGCTGCCGTTCCCTTTCCCCAGCAGCTTGATCAAGTCAGCCGCCAATTTATCGGTCTCGCGGCTGGCCGTGCCGTTGCCGATGGCGATCAGGTTCACGCCGTGTTTTTCACACAGCTTGGCAAGCGTGTGCAGCGAGCCTTCCCAGTCTTTGCGCGGCTCGTGCGGGAACACGGTGGCGGTGTCCACCAGTTTGCCGGTGGCATCGACCACGGCCACCTTCACGCCGGTGCGGATGCCGGGGTCCAGCCCCATGGTGACGCGCGGGCCGGCCGGTGCGGCCAGCAGCAGGTCACGCAGGTTGTCGGCAAACACCTTGATGGCGACTTTTTCGGCGGCTTCGCGCAGCTTGGCAAACAGGTCGCGCTC
>JAYVYS010000746.1:0-11007 GCA_043784005.1 Isosphaeraceae bacterium | reverse complement strand
TGATCCTGGTCGACTTCAAACCGATCAAGACATCAAAGATCGGCGAACTGTCCGCGAACTTCGACATCGTTTTGGGCCTCACGCCCGATGAGGAGACGTTGAAAGGCGCGAAAATATCTTCACGTTAAATTATCATCGATTGACATGCGCGTTTCTTCGAGATGTGGGGACGCGGCGCGATGAACTTCACGATCCATGATCGAACAACGACCCTAAATTTCCCTGCAACCTGATCGAGAGGAACCATGCGAATCTTTACCGGATTGATCCTGACCTCCGGGCTCGTTCTCACGGCCTCCTACGCCGTCGCCCAGCGTGACGGAGGAGGCCGACCTCCCGCCCCCGACGCTCAAGGTGCCGACGACCTTGTCACCCGGATGATGGCGTTCGACAAGGACAAAAACGGCAAGCTGACCGAAGAGGAAGTGACCGACCAGCGCCTTCTGCGCCTCTTCGTCCGCGCCGACGCCAACAAAGACGGAACCGTCACCAAGGCCGAGCTAACCACCCTGGCCGCTAAGGAACCCGTCGGCGGTCGAGGGCCGGGTGGACCAGGTGGACCAGGTGGGCCAGGTGGGCCAGGTCGAGGAATGGGAGGTCCGCCGCCGCCGCGACCGGGTGAGATTCTTTCTCCGGGCCTTCAAGATCGCCTGGACCTCAGCGACGATCAACGAGACAAGCTCGATATCCTTCAGAAGGAGGTCGACGCGAAGCTCAACAAGATCCTGAACCCCGCTCAAAAGTCTCAGCTCACTCAGATGCGACAACGAGGCCCGGGTGGACCGGGAGGCCCCGGTGGCGGACCGCCACCACCACCACCGCCGCCGCCGCCGATCGATTGATTGATTGATTGATCAAGACCCTGCCGTTAGGCGACCGGCAGGAATTGCTCTCCACGGAAGCCATACTCTGGAGTGCGGAAGATGGCTCCCGTTTACCCGCGTCATCTCACTTCTTTGTAAGAATCCGCGGCGAATTCGTGGCGGTGGGCCGATGGGTTACTGGCCGTGACGGCGCTACGGTTGAGGCGTGTGCGGCGTGGCTCACGATCCGGTGGGCCGCGACGGGCACTTTTTTGCCGTAGACGAGATTCTTCCGTGTGATGACCGTATGGTAATTACTGCCGGGGTGTCCGTTGTTGTTGCCGTCGAGCAAAGCTCCTTGCGGGTTGGTGATGCCGCCGACCGTCGCGCCGAGGACCGTGAGCTTGAATTGGTGGTGGAAATTCATCCGGCGCGAGGGATGAAGCGTAACGGTCTTCGTCGCGGCGTCATACTCAGCCGAGGCGATCGCGACGCGATGGCCAAGTGGGTCGATGATTATGTAGTTGTTCACGTTCGTGGCCGTCGACGGGTCGAGTGCCTGGTCGAACGTCAGAACGACGGTCGTCGGCATCCAGTGAATCCCGTAACGGCTCAGCCCGACCACCTTCGGACCGTCGCCGTTGGAACTTCCCGCCGTGGCGAGACTGGCGACCGCCGTACTCGTCAGTCTTCCCGAAGAGAGCGACGTCACCTGTACGGTGATGGTGCCGCTACCGATCGCGGAGAGGTCGGCTTGAATCAGGATCACGCCCTGCGAGAGCCCGGGGAGTCGGAAAATCGGGATGGTTTGCGTGGGAAGGCCATCGAGTCCGACGAGGCTCGCGGTGACTGGCCCGGTCGTACCGATGATCGTCGCCGTATAACTGTCTTCGGAGTTCCCGGTGTTGCTTACATTCAACAAAAAGGTCGTCAGTCCTGGCTTCGCGAGCGTCGTCGCGGCGGGGCTTAAGGCGGTGCTCAAGCCCTGCGTGGAAGGAATGGTGAGCGCGGAGGCGGCGTGATCGTTGACCTTGGAATTACCGCGCGAGGTCGCGATGACCATCAATGTCAGATCGCCTTGCACCGCGAAGTTGACGGCGGTGGTCGTGATGGGCACAGCCTGCGAGGCCCCCGGCGCGAGAGTGACCTGAGTGGTCGATAACGTCGACACAAGCGCCGCGGGGCCGGCGAGAGTGACGTCAAAGGTATCTGTCGTCGTTCCCGTATTCTTCACGGTGAGCAAGAGGGAACTGCCTGGAGTTGTGTTGTTTGGAGAGAGTGTCAGACCAACTCCATTCGCGGCGACCGTCAGTATGCCGCTGACGCCTCCCGTAACCGAAGGCGAGGCTTTTGATCTGGCTGTCACCGTGAATGTGAGGTTGCCAGGCAGCGTCCCCAACGCGGGCGTGAGCGTAAAGGCGACGTCGCGGAAGTTGCTTACGCCGGGCGGCACGTCGACGGAGGACTCCGCGAACGTGATCGAGACCCCGGAGGGTAGGCCGGGCGCGGACAGGTCGAAGGTGTCGAGAGCGCTGCCGGTGTTGGTGACACGAACGACATAGCGAGCGGAAGTTCCCTGCCCCGCGCTGGCCTGGCCGGGCGTGAGCATCGCGACGATCCCATGGGCATCCGTGTTGGCGAACACCGGGGCACCTTGCAGCATCAAGGTCCCCTGGACCTGATCGATGGCCCCTGTGCCCGCTCTGGCCGTGATCGTGAATCCGTAGCTCGCTAGAGCGGCGAGAGAATCCGACGTCAGAGTAAACGGTACATCGACGCTCCCCTTGGCCGGGACCGTCACCGAGGCTTCCAGGTTCGACCAGGCGGCCGGCACTCCCATCATCGCTAGTGCATACGTCACGCTCATGTCCGTCGGATTCGCGACTTTCAGTGTGTAACTCGACGCCGCGCCGGGCTGCCCTGTCCGCGAGCCGGGGTCGAGACCCAGAAGGTGCGATCCGGAAACCTCAAGCGTGGGAAGGGCGAAGGAACCGGCCGTCCCTTGGCTTGTGAAGGTGACTGAGTTATTGACGGCGACCGGGCGCGTTTCGCCCGGCTTCAAGTTTGTGACGGTGGATTGCCAGGTGATCGTGCGAGCGGTCGACGTCAGGTTCAGGTCCCACACATAGGTATCGAAGTTGGTGCCGACGATGACCTGCGAGGGCTGCAGGCTGAATGAACCCGGAACGATCGTCACGCCGTTGTTTTTGGGGATGTCGACCCGAGCGGTCGCGGGGATCGCGGCGGAAGCGTTGATCTGGTAGATAATCAACCCGCTTGAACTTACGGTGTAAACGAAGTTACCCAGACCGTCGAGGGTCGATACCGCGGCGGGGACGGTGGTGTTGCTGGTGACGAGGTTCATCGGGTCGTTGGCATCGACCAAAAAGAGCGCCGGATGATCCGGAGTGGCCCCGTAACTTGAGAATCCGAAGAGTCCGTTGCCCAGCGGGACGGTGAATTGGAAAGACGGACCTGCCGACGCTCGGTTCAGGGTTTCCGTGCCCAGCAACACGGGATTTCGTGGATTCGAGATGTCCAGGCTCGCGAGCACCGTGTTGCCCGCGAAGTCCAGAGCAGGGGTAAAGTCGTTCCACCCATCCGTCGAGCCGGTGACGAACGCCCGGTTGCCCGCGACGGAAAGCCCCACCGCCTGAACCGTACCGGGGATGACAAGCGACCGCACGATCGACATGTGCGTTGGGTCGCTGATGTCCACGACATCGATCACGCCGGAGCCGGTGTGGGTGTTATTGAGAATGGATGTGCTCCCCGCGACGAGGAGGGTATTCGGATCGACCTGCGCGATCTCCCAGAGGTTCCCGTCGCCTCCGGAATTGTCGACGTTGAGGAACTGGCCGATGCCATCGTTATTTGTACCGTAGGTGTTGCGAAGAACTCCGTCGAGGTGAGGAGCGGCGGGGACGGAGACATCAATGGAAAGCACGTCACCGGTTTGATATTTGATGTCGTTGCTTCCGAGCAAATAAGAGATGCTCCAGATCGTGACAAACACATGCGTATCGGTGACGACCATGTGCAACGCATTGCTGTAGTGAATTTCCGGTGTCACGCCCAGGAACTGAGGATTTTGCGGATCGGCCAATGAGTAAATCGAGAGGTCGATCGGATCAGCACCACCCCCTCTCCTCAACGCGTAGAGCTTGTCTCCGTGGATTTTGAGAATGCTGGCACTTGTGCCCACGGTGCGAAGCAATTGGGGAGTGGCCGGGTTCGTGACGTCATAGACGCTGATGCCGCTCGACCCGCTCGCGTAGACGAGATGGCCGTTCTGAACCAATCCACTTATGCCCGGAACATCGGTTTGAGACACGACCCCGAGCGGCCCGACGAGCGCACCTTGCGCTTGTACCGTCAGCGTGTCGGTCACGGTGCTCGTGCCGGGTGGCAGCAGGTCGTGATCGATGGAAAGGGAACCGGAAACTGGCGAGCCGATCAGGATTGTCCCTTGTCCCGAACCCCCCGGAATGGGAGTGCCGTCCGGCGTCGTGAGCGTGACCTGGATCGTGTCATTCCCCAAGGCGAACCCCGTCGTGTCGAGCGTGCCGAGGGCCACCGTGGTGATCGAGGTCAACACGCCGAGCGTGACATTCACCGGCTGCGATGTGAACACGACCTGATTGGCCGCGTTATGCACGATATAAGTCGCGCGGGCGGTCTGCTCGCGATTGACGGCGTTCAGGACGCGCGCCGTCACGTGGACTTGCCCGCCGGGGTTGATGAAGGCCGGGTCGGTCGTCACCGAAATCACCGAGACGAATTCGGCCCGCGCTGTGAAGGTGCCAGTCGCGGTGGCGGTCACGCCGGCTGCCTCCTGAGCCGTCGCGCGGACTCGGAAACTCAAAGCCGTGATGTCGGCGGTGGCGTCGGGCGTCAGCGTGACCGTGATGGCCGTCGAAACCGCGCCCGGAGCCAGAAGAATTTGACTCTGGTTGAACTGGCCCGTCAGGCCCGGAGAGAGCCCTTCGAGGCTCAGAAGATAGGTCGTCGGAGTATTCCCGAGGTTTCGCAAAACGAGTGTGAACGTCGCGGGAGTGTTTGGCTGCGCGACCTGACTGTTCGTCACGAACGAAAGCTCAAACCGGTGTTTCGCCAGGTCCGACAGCAGCCCGCTCAGGTGATCGAGGACCGTGCCCAGGCTTGACACGGCCGTCTGGACAGCCGCCGCCGTGGTCGCGGCGTCGAGCGGCCCCCGAGCCGCCGTGAGGTCCCCCGCCAGCGCGGCCAGGTTCGGGTCGCTTCCCACCTGCGCGATCACGCTATCCAAGCTCGCGAGCGCCTGGCTCTTGAAGATCGGATTGCTGGGGCTCTGGACCAGGTTCGTCAGCGCCGTGCTCAAATCGCCCAATCGGGACGCGAGCCCTCCGTCGCCGATCTGATTCGCGGCGTCCGAGGCGTTCGCGATCGCATCGGCCCCAGGGACGACGACTCCGACGGGGATGGTCAGCGTCTGCGTCAGGGGCGACGCGGAGGGGCCGAAAGTCGCCGTGATTGTGGTGGTCAGATGGCTGTTCAGCGGCGTGGAGGCCGCGGGGGTGACGGTGACGGTTTCCGTCATCGACTGGCCCGGCTGAAGCGAGACCGGGATCAGGCCGCTGAGGGTCAGGCCCGTCGGCAGGCTCGACGTCAGCGTGACGTTGTTCTCCGGCACGTTCCCGGCGTTGGTGATCGTGATCGTCTCAGCGACCGGAGTGCCGGGCGTGGTGTTCAATGACGCCAGGTTGCCGGTCACGGTCAGGGCGTCGATCGCGGGGACGGTCAACGTGACGATCTGTGTCTTGGTGATGGCGGAATTGGTCGTGCTGGTAGCCGTGACATGGAAAGTGAGGACCGTGCCCGGCGGAGGAATCGGCTGCCCGGTATTCGGCTGCAAGTAGAGGCCAAGAATCCCCGTCTGTCCGGCGGGGACAGTCACCGTCGTCCCGCTGTTGAGGAGCGTGAAACCGGTGGGGATGTTCGCGGGGGTCAGTGTGAACGTGTCCGTGACGGGGCCGAGGTTCTGGAGAGTGGCGCGGAACGCGGTGGGAAGCTCCGCGCCGTTGAACGGTACGGTGAATAGCTGGTCCAGAGCGACGGCGAAGGCTAGGCCCGGCTGGGTGGGTGTGATCGTCACGTTGACGACACTTTGCGCGACGAGGTCGGGGCTCTTTGTCGATCGAGCGATGACCTGAATCGGGTAGGAGCCACTCTGAAGGCCGGGCGCCGGGGTCGCCGTGACCTTGCCGCTCGCGTCGATCGTTACCGTCCAGCCGACCGGAGCGTTGGCGGTGAGGGTGTACGTGTCGGCGAAGCTCGTCTGGACGTTCGCCTGGAACGTCACCGGCGTATTTTGGTCGGTCGTGAAGGTCGTCAAAGTTGGCGTGACTTGAAGCACGTTCCCTGCGTTGCCGGCGAGAGCGACCGAATCGGTGCCATCGCCGTTTGCCGAGACGGTGACGGTCCCGGAATAGCCAGTCAGAGTGGTCTCGTTCGTCGGATCGAGCGGCTTGCCACCGACGGCGAGGTTACCAGTCCCCGGCCCGAGGTTGATCGTGCCGTTCGTTGCGGTGATCGCGACCGAGCCTGAGAAGTTGGGGGATGACGTCACGCCACTGCCCGTGAGCGTGGCCGACGATGTGGTGATCGTGTAGGTTCCGCCGGGGAGGGCCGTTCCATTAAGAGTAAGCCCGTCGATCGTGAGCGTGATCGAGACGTTTCCGTTCGCCGTTGCCGAGTATTTCGTCCAGTTGCCACTTACGCCGAGGTTGGGTTCAGCGGCCGGGTAGTACGACAATTCTCCTTGACCTTGAATAGCATACTTGTTGCTCCCCGAAAGCGATGCGGCGGAGGCGACCGAACTTATCGCTGTGACGGCACCAGTTCCGACTGTCTTTCCGGCGGAGTTTACTACGGTCGCGGTGGACGCGCTAAGAGTTGAGATGAGGAAGCTGATGGAGGAACTACTTGTCCACGATGCATTGACGTCGCCCGAGACAACCGTGCTTGACGCCCGAACGGCGCCATCAACCTTCCCGGACTTCTCAGTAGACTGAGCTGCCGACTCCACGGTCGAGGTATTTGCCAATGTGTTTTGAGATGCCCGACTTAGATTGACCGTTTCTGGTGGAAGCGGCGGATCGAGTTTCGCTAGAACGACAAGGATCGCGATGATAAAATTCACCCCGTTATAGAACGGCCCGACACCCGGGATGAAACCTTCTAAGAATGCTAACGAAATCGCCGCAACGCTAAAGATCTTGTGAGCGGTCGGATTGTTATTGGTCGTTGCTATATGGGCCGCCACCGCAAGGCTAGCCACAATGCTCGGCGGCCCGAAAAGAATTGTAAACAAAGCAGCGTATTCCGATAGAGCATAATACTCACCATTCTGCGACTCCGAGATCAGCTCTCCTGTCGTGGGGTTAAAATTGAACCAGGCGGTGAGTTGACTACCACTTACTGTCAACGCTCGAGTTGGAACGATCACGAGCAGGCCATTTTGGAGGTTTGTTGTAATCCTCGCGATGGCGTCGGCGGGCAAGTTGAGTCCTTGTAGAGTCGACATATTACTTGCGCTGATAACGGCCAAGGGGATGCCCTGCTGCATCGACTGCTGGACGATCGCAGCCGAGCTTAGATTCTGACCTCCGGTGGCAATGGGAAGGACTTGGCTCTCCAAGACGCTGTCAAACATGCCACGTGCAAGTGCGAACCCTAAGACTGCCTGCACATTTTGCCCAGGTGACGCTATCGCCAGGAGAGAGTCATGGAGGAGATTTATGCTGTAGGAAATCGTCGAAAGGTGGTTCGCAGTGCTCAATAAAGTTGAGAACGTAGTTATACGTGGCGCCCTGGAATAGGCAACTACGGAAAACCCGCCTTCAAGGTTGGCTGTTTCACCATCTGAGGTGACGGTGAGGCTGGCTAACTCCGATCGCGCGAACGCGATCAATGCACTTATCTGGGCCACGGTGGTGGCTCCAGGGTCCGACGAAACTCTGCCGAATTCTAGGTTCGCGCGCTCCTGAGCAAGTCCTGCCGCGGCGGGACTTTGAAGACCGGGAAGGATATTAAGGGTGGTCAGGTCAAATGGTGTGATGATCGGCGGATCTGAGGGACTGATCGAGAAATTGTTGGCTGAAGCCGATCCTTGCCGGGCAGCGTATCCAATGCGGTCAACAAGGGTTTGGCTGAAGGTTTCTGAAGGATTCCCCGCACCGCTCAAACTGATATTCAGAAACAAGCCGGTAAGGATCTGGCTGCCCAGCGGGAAGTTCGTCAACACTTCCTGATACGACCGTCCAATAATTGCATCGGGAAGTTGTGAATCGGCGAGCGCATTATCCCCCAAGACAATGTAGGGGGTGTAGGTATTCGTTGTATTCGAAAGAAAGAGTGCGCTGAAAGAAGAAGTGCTGACGAAATTGCCAACCGTGAGCGGCCGTCCCACTAAGTCGACGTCATTGAACATGTGATCGAGGACGGTCGTCGTCGAGAGCCCCCCGCCCAGGCCGAACAGGGCCCCCGCAGTGCTGTAGATCTCCGCATTCAGCGTAACCTCGGTCTTCTCGCGCAGCGCGTCCGGCACCTCCGCGAACGTCCCCTGCGCCGATGTGAACGTCTGCCCGACCGTCGCTCCGATCATCAGCGGGTCGGCATCCTTGAAACCACTGCCAGCGTCGAACTGGAGCCAGTAATGCGACTTGGTTTCAGAAAGCAGTTTCGGGTCATTCGCCGGGTCGGACGTCACCGTGCCGGCGGGGATGTAACCGACGGTCTGGTAAGAGGGCGGGAACATCGAGAGGATCAACGTTTGAGCTTGCGACGTGGTGAGAGTTCCCTGAATATATTGCGCGGGGATGCCCGAGCCTCGCATCAACGCCACGCCAAAGCTGGCGACGTCCAGGGCGTTGCCCGCGCTGCTCCAGAGCGTCCCACGGGCACCTCGCAGCGAGCCGGTGTACGAGTTGTAGGCGATCTGCGTGTGCAAGTAATTAAAGATCTTTTGCGCGTCGTAATCGAGCTTCGCCGCTTGTTCCTGGATGAACGGGTCGGTCCAGTTGGCGTCGGGCGTGGAGGCGAGCAGGCTGGCGTCCACAGCGCCGGCGCGGAGGGTCGCCGGGGTCGTCTCGTTCGAGATCGCTCCCGCGTCCAGCGTCGCGTAGACCGCCGCGCCGGTATCGAGTTGCAACGGAATTGTCGCGGCGACCGAGACCGTGATCGTGACGCTCGCGCGGTCAAAGCCGTTGATCGCGCCCAGACTCACGGCGAGTTGCTGGCCGTTGCGATCGACCCCGGCTGTCGAACTCACAAACGTCACGCCCGGTTCAAGGGTCGTCGTCAGCAATACCCCCGTCTCCGGGTCGGCCTGCTCGTTATAGGCGGTGTATGTGATCGAGAGTTGATGATCCGTCACTCCTGCGACCGTGAACGTCGAGGGGGTCCGTCCCACCACGATCTCGTTCGAGCGAATCGTCGCGGTCGTCAGCGCGGAGGTGACGGGAGGTTTGGAAAGGACCGAGGCTGGTGTCGCACCCAGAATCGAAAGCGGGAGCGACGCCCCGACATTTCCGATCGCTCCGTCGAGCATCAACCGATCTTCCATGACTTCCATGCTCGGCCGATACGGCTTGCGAACCGGGAAAAGCCGAGGACGATGGACGAGGCCGCGCTGGGGGGTACGAAGCCTCATGGCGGATCACTCCCTAGGTGCATTTTGAGAACAAACGACAAGATGGGTCGGATAGGGCGAACGGAGTGATTACATCTTTGATGTCGAACCGTTTAAACACAAGGAAAAAATCTTAACAGAACGTTTCGCGACGTAACTAGACGCTCACCATTGAGAAAGTCCTTGTCAGACCCGAAGGTTCCGCTCTGAGACTGGGATCGTTTCATGAGCCGAGCGCCGATCGCGACTCGTCCATGGTCGGCAAAAAAATCCCGCTCTCAGAGCGGACCCCTACGCTCACTTGCCCTCTCGCGGAGCGCGATTTTTAGGTATTGATAAGAAATCCAGAGCGAAAACAGGAAATTATTCCCGGCCTGTTCCAAAACACGTGAAATGCGAACCCTACACTTGTTCGCGGTTCCAGGTCGCCAGATAATCAAGACTGCGGCGATAGGGCTTCAATCCCGACCAGAGAAGCGCTGTGGCCAGCACATGCGCCAGCACGCATACAGCCGCCAGGGAGATATCCAGCGTGCTGTCATTCCTGAACACCTTATCCGCCACCAAAGCCACCGCCGTGGGACCACATCCCAGGCCGATCAGGTTGATCACGAAGAGGTAGGTGGCCGAGGCCTGTGCGCGCATGCTGTTGGGCATCATTTGCTGGATCGCGGCGGGGGCCACTCCAAACGCCATGCTCGCGAAGAACATCGCCGGAGCTACCATCATCATCACTCCATTTCCCGTCGGCATCAACGCGTAAAGGCTGAACGGCAGATATCCCGCGGCACTCACGAGGGCGACCCGGAAGGTCGCATCGGTGTACCCTTTGGCGCGCAAGAGGTCGGCGAGGCGGCCTCCCATGACGATCCCCGTCGAGCCGAAAACCATGCTGATCATCCCGAACACAAACCCCACGCGCGACTTGCTCCAGTGATGCTTCGTCGCCAAAAGCTCGGGGATCATCGCCGCCCCTCCGTAGCCCGCGAGCGTGATGAAGGCGACGCCCAGGTTGTGGCAGACGAATGTCCGGCCGTTGGCTCGGATGTAGCGCCAGACTTCGCCGATCGGCACCTGCGCGGGTTTGCCTTCCATCGCGCGATGCACACCTTTGCGAATGGGCTCGCGCACGGTCGTCAACAAAAGCGCGACCAGGACCCCCGGTAGTCCCACGATGAAAAAGACGGTTTGCCAGGGACGCAACGACCCCACCAGCGGCAAGACAATACTCTCGGGACTGGAGGTGAACTCGGCCACCAACCCGCTCAGGATGGTCGCGACCCCCATGCCGATATAGATTCCCATGCCGTAGACGCTCAGGGCCGTCGCGCGTTTCTCGGGTCGAAAATAGTCCGAGATCAGTGAATACGCGGACGGGGAGAGACTCGCCTCTCCCACTCCCACCCCCATGCGCATCACCATCAATTGCCAGTATCTTTGTACAAGTCCGCAGCCTGCGGTCATGATGCTCCAGAATGTGATACCCACGATGATGATCACACGACGGCTTCGCGAGTCGGCCAGGCGGCCCAG
>JAYVYS010000745.1:0-3875 GCA_043784005.1 Isosphaeraceae bacterium | reverse complement strand
GAACGAACTCAAAATCCCCCTCCCACCTCTCGCCACGCAGCAAGCCATCGTGGCCGAAATCGAAGCCGAACAAGCATTGGTGGCCGCCAACCGCGAGTTGATCACTCGCTTCGAGCAAAAGATCCAAGCTACCCTCGCCCGCATCTGGGGCGAAGAAGCGCCCGCCGCCCTGGAGGCTTGCGTGGCAGAAACAATAGGTGTCGGTTCCATTTAAGTAGGCCCGGAAAAGGGGACGGAGCGAATTAAGGCCCATTTTGATCCTAGCCCGGCCCGGAAAAGGGGACGGAGCGAATTAAGGCCCATTTTGATCCTAGCCCGTGAGGGAAATCGGTGTCGGTTCTTTTTCAAGGCAGTGCTAGGTTCAATGTTTAAAAGAGCCGACACGCGACATCGCTATTCGGTCCCACTCGCGTCGTGTACAATTCTTCTGATCCACGATTCCCGGGAGTGCAACCATGCAGACGCTTACGTACATCTACTGGCAGGAAGGTGCCGCCTGGCTCGGCTATCTCCAGGAATACCCTGACTACTGGACACAGGGAGAATCGTTCGATGATCTCATCGAACACCTCAAGGATCTCTACCTTGATGTCTCCGGCGGAAAGATCTCGGGCATTCGCAGGGCCGGTGAATTGGTGATCTCGTGAAGCGAGTCGACCTGATTAGGACGATCGACGGGTTCGGTTACGAGTTAGTCCGGCACGGAGCCAAGCACGATTGGTATCGGAATTCGGCCACTGGGCGCGGAAAAGGCGACGGACGGAACGGCGCTCACCCCCGGCCGTTCAAAACCACTTTCGACGATACGCCAAGACCCACGGCGCGATAAATCCTACCGCCATGAAGAGACATGTGAGCACGAAAAGGAACATCTTGGGTAACGGTACGTGAAAATTAAGATTCTCTCCGAAGAAATTCATCCCGAAGAAACCGGAGAGAAATGACATCGGAAGGAACATGACGGTCACGACCGTGAGGGCCTTCATGATGTCGTTCGTGCGATTGGAGATGGCGGAAAGGTAGGTGTCGAGCGCGCCGGAGATCAGGTCGCGAAGGCTCTCGCTCAGGTCGTGAACGCGGACAAGGTGGTCGTACACGTCTCGAAAATAGATGCGGTGTCCCTCGGAGATCGGGGAATACGAGTCGCGCGCCAGGCGGTTGAGGACCTCACGTTCAGGCGAAAGCATCCGGTGAATCTTCAAAGCTGAACGCTTGACCTTGAAGATCTCTTGGAGTGTCCGAGGAGTCGGACGGCGAAAGACTTCTTCCTGGGCGTCGTCGATGGCTTCGTCAAGATGTTCGATGGCCGGCAAGATATCCGCCACGGCTAGGTCGAGAAAGTGATAGAGCAGGTGGTCAGGACCGTGACGCAATCGGTTCGACGGGTCGCGCTCGATGTTCTTGCGGTCCTGATCGAGAAAGTGGAGCGGTTCATTGTGATAGGTGACCAGATAATTCTTGCCGATGAAAACGTCGAGTTCGTGAAGCCGAAGGTGGTCGGTTTCGGGGCAGAAGTCGATCGTGTGGAAGACGATGTACAGGTAGTCTCCCCAGTCATCGATCTTGGGGACGTGTGCTTCCTTGAGCGCATCTTCAACCGCGAGCGGGTGGAACTTGAACAGGTCGAGGAGGATCGCCTCGGCGGCGGTTTCGTCGGCGGAATCGGGGTCTTCGAGATCAACCCAGACCGTTCCGTCCGCGTCATCCACGGCCTCCTGAATCTTGTCGGCGGGCCAGTCGAGATGAATTTCGCCTTGCGCATTTCGGTAAACGACACGGATATGTAACCTGGAGACCACATTGGGCGGAGAGGCCTCGCGGCGGAGTGGTTCAGCGGGAAGGGCGGACATCGCTGCGCCTCAATTTCTGTCGGTTCAACGATTGCGGGCCGCTTCGGCGTCGGCTCTCAGGATTTGATATCTGGCCCATTCCACCATGAGATCCACATCGAGCGTCGTGGTGGAAGAGTCGGTGATCTTGCGACGGATTGGAGTGGCGAGGGTGTTGAATACGCTGCTGTACTCACGAGGAAAATTCGCGCCGAAGATCCCGACGGAGTTGGTGCCCAACGCGACCCGATCGACCTCGAACGTGCCGTCGGCATGGATTCGCCCCGAACGCATCACTCCCACCGTCCCTTCGGTGGGAACGAACTCTATCCAGCCGCCATCATAGGTCTTGGTCCCCGCGTGAATCGTACCGATAACTCGCGTGGTCTTAAACGACTCGGGTCCAAACGTCTTGCCGCACCCCGTGACAAGAAACAAGAGTGCCACCGCTGGCCCAATGCGGTCTCGAATGGATGTCCGCGTCGTAGAGGCAGCTCCCCCCGACGTTGAGCCTTGACGACAAGATTGATGCGGAATGTCCAGCCGATAAATTCTCAACTCGCCTCTTTGCATGATATTTTCAAAGAGTCGGATCTGGCACCCACGGCCTTAACGCAACCCATAGCGCGTTCAGTCGATCCTGGTGTTTTCCAGGCGTTCGATCGCTCAATGAGATAAGCTCTCCCCCTCGGTGGGCGTGGCCCGCATGCGGCCCAAGTTTTTCGAGCCAGGCGTGAATGCTTCCTCCGGATTGGCGTTCGCCAACCAGCCTGCCGGCATTCCCCAGCAACACGAGTGTCCCGCCAGCTTGGTTCAAGCCCGCGCGATGGCCGGCGTCTTTCACAACGACAATCTCGCCGCCACACTGAGCATGACCGACGGCATTTCCCGTGTCGCCCAAGATTACCAGACGGCCGTTCTTTAGGCCCGAGCCGGCTCCGTCGGCCGTTGAGCCTCGACAGACCACCGTCAATCCGGGTGCATCTAGCCCGAACGCGATCTCCGGACCGACTCTTCCGCCAATCTCGATCACGGCGTTCCAATTTCCAACGAGTCGAGACACGAGCAATCGATGGCCGTCCGCACCCGCGAGTCGGATCAGACGGTGACCCTCGTCAAGGCGGGCGACCAATTCGGAGTTGATGCGCTGATAGTCGCGAACTTCGGGAATCAAGATCACCGGGACGTCGGCCGAGAGGCCTTGGGCCGGTTCCGGCCCAATTTCAGCGGCCACTACCAGCCCTGGGACGAGTCGCAGGAGGAACAGGTGCCTCGGCGACAGCGGCTGAACTGTCGGAAGCGCGATACTCTGGTCCACTGGGCACGAGGTGGAAGTCTTTGGGAGGATTCTTCGCCAGAAAGTTCTTCAAGGCGGAGATCCGGTTTCCCAGTTCCTTTTTTACACTGGCCCTTTGATTTCCGACACTGCGAACGACATCAACACATGCCTTTGCCACTGCGGATTGCAGGTCGGAAACCTGCTTGAGGTAGGCCTGACTCGATGCCGCGGCGGGAATCCTGAGAATCCCGGATTCTCTCACGTTCTCCACCCCGTTAAAGCTCTGATAAAGCTGAGAAACCAGTAAGCCCGTAAGGTATTCCGCCTGCGTCATGTTCCCCGGCGCGGTCGGCTTCTCGGGAACATTCGCGTTCACTTTTTCTGCGATGTCGGCGGCGATCAGGCCGTTGTAGTAAGCAATCAGGCTGAAATTATACTTCGAGATCGCCGAACTGACCTGGAACATTCCCAGCGACTTGGCGGCCTCGGCACGAACTTCCAGGCGCACCTCGGAGTCGGCTAAGTACTGCATCGCGATCGCGGCGATTTCCGCCTTCTGTGGCGCTATGGTCAGAGCCGGTTGCCGAAGCGCTCCCAACGTTTCGATCGCTCGTGATTCCGCCGGCCAGGGCAGATCCTTTTCAACAGCCAGATATTCGGCGACCACCTTCGCGGCATTCCCCGCCTCTGTCGCCGAGAGCACCGAGTCGACAGCTCGACCGCCATCGACCAGGCTTGTGATTGCCCGAGTCGCCCACAGTTTGACC
>JAYVYS010000744.1:0-7241 GCA_043784005.1 Isosphaeraceae bacterium | reverse complement strand
TATTCAGCGGAGCGGCGTCCCGGATCGCGGGCGTGACCAGGTAGTTCTCGAACAAGAACTTATGCTTTCGTTGTTCCCCGAGCGCGATCGGCGTGATCGTGGGCACGCCGATGGATTCGAGGTAGCGGGTCCGCTTTCCTTCGTTTCGCCCCTTGCCCCTACGGATCCACTGGCGAAGCACGGAACGGAAATTCGGCACGAGGAAGTGCTTGATGTAGACCGAGCCCTCCGGCAAATCCGCGCGATAAACGACGCGATGAGGGCCGCGTTTGATCACCGTGAGCCGTTGCTCCCGTCGCCATTCGTCGAGCCGCAGCCCAACGGTTCCGAGTAATGGGATTTTCCAGTCGGCGCGCACCCACCAGCCGACATCGGCCGTCTGGGTCCATTGCCATTCGGGAGGGCCGAAAATCCGGACGCGACGTTGAGGGGAAGGTGCGTCTGTCTTGTTGGTAAACGGCCAGATCATCCGTTCGCCCTGATCGGACCTTGCTCGGCCCGTCCCTTCGAACGACTCATCCTTGCGTTCTGAACCCGAAAGTATGGCCCGGCGACCGCCGCAGCGGAACGGATTGCGACCGGGGTCTCTGTCAGCGCGGCGACGAATGTCCCTTCCCAGGCGGAGACCGAATAGCCGGAGATCACCCCGGCGAGCGCCGCGCGTCCCATTCTTCTTCGGCGATCGGGATCAGATGCCAGGTCGCGAACCGCCTCGACCCAACCTTCGGGAGTCTCCGGCAGCCAGCCGTCCACAGCGGGCCGGATCATCTCGACGTGAACACCCACGGGATTCGCGATGACGGGCAATCCCGAGGCCTTGTACTGAAGCACCTTGAGCCCGCATTTGCCTCGGCTCCAGAGGTCGTCAGGAACCCAGGTCACACCGACGTCGCTCGCGGCCAGTTCGGCCGTCTCGGTGGCTTCGGACCAGGGAACGCGCACGATCGTCAGCGCACCGAGATCGGGAAATCGATCGCAGATCACGCGCAAGCGGACCCCCGGAACTTCACGGCCCACGCGGTCCCACAGCGATCGTCGCATCTCCAATCCTTTAAGCGTGCTTGACGACCCGATCCAGACGAGGTCGAGCCCGCGGTCTTCCCGTTCCCCCCGCCTGCTGCCAGCATAGCGTTCGGTGGCAACGCAGGTCGGAATCACCTGCACGCTGTCGGCCTTGGCCCCCGCCCTCAATGCGCAATCGGCGAGAAAATCGTTACCCGCGATCACGAGATCGGCCGCGCGGACTGTGGCCGCGAACCTTCGGGCGCGTCGGGGACAATCCGGTCCTCTCGGGTCGTAGGAGTCTCGGAAAAGGACGGCGTCGTCGAAATCGAAGACGAGTCGTTTGGCACGACGGCGCAAGGCCCAGAGCTGCCAGCGAGGCAAGAGCTTGCGCTGGAGGATCACGGCGTCGTAGCGATCGGCGTCAGTAAACTGAAGGAGGCGGCGAATCGGTCGATGGGCCAGGCTCAGCGTGGTCAACGACCACCCCGCGCGGTCCATCGCGGGCTCAAACGCCCGGATGCGGTACCGGCAGCAGACATGTTCCGGGGTGTCAACCAGGGCAAGAGCCTTCATCCCGTCCTCCATGACGGTGGTTCCAGTCCCGAGATCGGACCGGAAGCCAAGGCGAAGTTAAGCCGCAATGGTCGGGAGCTTAACCGTGATTTTCCTTTTTTCCAAGCCCGATTCCCAGAAGATTCACGCGGATCGTTATCACCAGGGTGGTGGGAATGTGGGGCCTTTGCGCGGAACATCCCCGATCCGATCGCCCCGACCACGTTAGTTTCGCGTATCCAGAGAACTTCTTCCGCTCGTCCTTCGATAATCAACAAGGAGCGACGACAAGTAGGATTGCCGCTTTTCGCGAGTTCTGTTAATTCATCCCCGAGCCCAACCCTTGGTGACGCCCCTGGCGACGCCGAGGTCGGCAGGGAAGCCGTTGGGTTGATCCTTCTCTGGCGACTGCCGAACATGAAGAATTTCGCCCGCCTCGTGCGATTCTCCTGGCCCTATCGGGTCCGATTCGCTGTTTCGATCGGCTGCGCGTTGCTCGTGGCGATGTTGTATGGTGCGGATATCGCCGCGGTCTACCCGCTCCTAAGAATCCTGTTTTACAACGATAATTCTCAAACCTGGATCGCCAAAGAGATCCTCGCGCAAGAGACCGAGGTACGCAAAATCAATGCGCGAGGCGCTGAGGTCGATTTCGTTTCCAGGCTCAACCCGCCTCCCGGACCCGAACTCCGCGCGCATTTTCGAGAAGTTCACGATCGCCGAGAGTCGTTCAAGGTCCAGGAATCCCGACTCGAAGAACCCCCTCTCTTCGGACAGCGCGAGGAAGCCCAGTTACGCGATCAGGCTGAGATCGATAGTCTCCGGCGCGAGGCGTCGATCACCGAGGCCAGTCTCGACGAACTGAACTTGTATAGCGCCGCGTACACCAAAAAACCCGTCAGCGATTATCTTCCGACGCGCCGCGGAATCCTTGACAAGGAACGCGCTCGCGCGACCGCCTGGCTCGCTCGCTATCGTTTTATTCAGCCCAAGATCAATGCGTATCTCCCTTACAAAGGGTTTCAGACGCTGTTGGTCTTGCTCGTGCTCGTCATGGCCGGGGTGGCGCTCAAGGGCGTGTTCCTGTTCCTTCAGGAAGTGATTGTCGCCGATGTCATGCACCTGACTTTGTTTGACATCCGCAACCACTTCTTTCGGAAAACCCTGGCGCTTGACCTCTCAAGCTTTGGAGAGCAAGGGTCGGCCGAGCTGATCTCGCGCTTCACCAGCGACATGGACTCCGTCGGCGTGGGGTTGAACACGATCCTAAGTAAGGTGATGCGCGAGCCGATGCGGATCATCTCGTGTATGGGCATCGCTCTCTGGCTCAACTGGCGGCTCACGTGTCTGGCGTTGATTCTCGTGCCCGTTTCCGCCCTCACCGCCAAACGCGCCGGCCAAATCATGAAGCGGGCCGTGCGGCGGTCGCTCGAAAGCATGTCGAATATTTACAAGATCCTTCAAGAGACATTTCAGGGGATCGTGGTCGTCAAAGCCTATACGAATGAGCGTCGCGAACGTCGACGTTTTTTTCTTGAGACCAAGAGTCTTTACAAAAAGAGCGTCAAGGTCGCCAAGATCGACGCGCTCTCCGACCCCGTGCTTGAAATGCTCGCGTTATCCACCGTTTCGATCGCGCTTCTCGCCGGCTCGTATCTCGTCCTTAACAAAACGATCTTCCTCGATCTCGGAATCATGAAGCTTCAACTCGCGTCCAAGCCGATGGCGATCGAGGATTTACTCTATCTCTACGCGATGCTAGCAGGGATCTCCGACCCGGTCCGAAAGCTGGCGAACGTCCACTCGCGAATTCAGCGGGCCTCGGCGGCGTCGGATAGGATCTGCTCGTTGATGGATCGCGAGCCGAGGATCGTCGAGAAGGCGAAGGCCACCCGCCTCTCGAAACACGCGCGGTCCATCGAGTTCGACGATGTCGTCTTCCGTTACAACGATCGCGAGCCCGTACTTCGAGGGCTAAGCCTTTCGGTTCGTCATGGCGAGACCATCGCGCTTGTCGGCCCCAATGGCTGCGGCAAATCGACCCTGATGAACCTCATTCCCCGGTTTTGGGACGTGCAATCCGGCGCGATCCGGCTCGACGGACACGACATCCGTGACGTCTCTCTGCGGAGCCTTCGAACCCAGATCGGGATGGTCCTTCAGGACACGATCCTCTTCGAGGACTCGATCGCCCACAACCTCTCTTACGGCAGTCCAAACGTCACCCGATCGGACATCATCGCCGCGGCGAAGCGCGCCTTCGCTCATCAGTTCATCTCGAACCTGCCCGAAGGGTACGACACGGTGATCGGCGAGCGCGGCCTGGGACTCTCCGGCGGTCAGCGCCAGCGGATCGCCCTGGCCAGAGCCATGCTCCGAGACCCCGCGATCTTGATCCTCGACGAAGCCACAAGCGCGGTGGATATTCAGGACGAAGCCTTGATCCGCAAAGCGATCGAGGAATTCGCGCGAGGTCGCACGACATTCCTGATTACCCACAGCCTAAGCTCCCTCCAGTTCGCCGACCGGATCGTCCTCATGAATGCCGGTCGGATCGAAGGCGTCGGAACGGAAAGCGAGCTACGACGGTCGTCGTCACTCTATCGCCGCTTGCACGAGATTCATTTCCAGAGAGAGTCCGCGTGAATTTGATTTGTACGGTGGCATTTCTATTTGAACGCGGCCGGCAAACCCGGCGGTTACTTGACCACCTTCCCCAATCTGCCCTTCGCGGTGTCACATCCCGCCTCCTTGCATCGTAGACATCATGCATCTCAACAATGACGATCGCGTGAACACACGCAACCAAAACCTTGCCACGGCCTGGAATTCTTTTGACCGACTTGTAAATCGTCGCATAGACTTGAATTGGGGAATTCCAGACGAGAGGTTGTCGAAGTCCTGTCTTAGGATTTCGTCGCGGCGACGTCTTTTCGGGAGTGGTCCGATGACGCTGATTCGTTTCCAACCGGGGCTCAGGCGCGCCACTTTGGGTCTATGTGTCTTCACCCCGTGTTTGGTGATGACCCTCTATTCAAGTGGCGTCCGAGCCCAGGATACCGATCGCGACAAAGACGCAACCACCGCGCAAGTTCCTATCCGTCTTGCGTTTATCGACGAGATGATCCGTCAATCGTGGACTCAGTCCAAGGTCCAGCCGTCGATCTCCGCCACAGACGAGGAATTCCTTCGCCGCGTCTACCTCGACATCGTCGGCCGGATTCCAACGGTCGAGGAGGTGCAAGCCTACTTCAGCTCAAAGGCTCAAGGGCGTCGGCAAAAACTGGTGGAATACCTACTCAAGCACGCCGACTATCCCAAGAACTTCGGGATCATCTGGACCAATCTGCTGCTCGGCCGCAAGGAACAGGAAAGGCAGGTCGACCGCGTCGCGCTCGCAGCCTGGCTGCGTCGCCAGTTCCTCGATAATCGCCCCTGGGATCGCACGGTTTATGACCTTGTGACGGCAAAGGGTTCGAACAAAGACAACGGTGCGGTGAACTTTCCCCTGGCCCACATGGAGGCCGGGGCGGTTCCCTTGACCTCGGTCACCACGCGACTGTTTCTCGGTCAACAGATACAATGCACGCAGTGCCACGATCACCCTTCGAACGACTGGAAACAGGCCGATTTTTGGGGGATCAACGCCTTCTTTAAAGGCCTTAAAAAGCAGGACGTAACCCGGTCCGACGCGACGGGTGCCGAGGTTTATGATCACACTGACTTGCGGGATGATCCAACCGAGGCCTTCTCGCAGTTCGATCGACGAAACGGTCTGGTGGGAATCGCCTTTCCTCGGTTCCTCGACGGCCGGAAGATCAGCCAGGGGACGGACGTCGATCGACGCCTTGAGCTTGGGAAGTTCATCGCCGATCCGAAGAATCCCGCCCTTGCCAAGGCGTTCGTGAACCGGATGTGGGGACACTTCACAGGTCGAGGATTTGTGAGCCCGGTTGACGACTTCGGTGCCCACAACCCGCCGAGTCACCCCGAGTTACTCGAAAAGCTCGCCGCGGAATTCCGAAAGAGCGGCTACGACGTCAAGGCATTGATTCGCTGGATCACCGCGAGCCAGCCCTATAACTTGTCCTCGGTGCAGAATAAGTCCAACGAGAAGGACGATACCCTATTCAGTCACATGACGCTGAAGCCGATGACTCCCGAACAGCTTTTCGACTCACTTTTGGCGGCGACCGCCGCGCAGAAGGCCGGCGGCGACAACGGGGCCGATAAGAAGCGAAGCGCCTGGCTGAGACAGTTTGTCATCACCTTCGGTAATGACGAGGATCAGGAGTCTTCCACATTCCAGGGGACGATTCCGCAGGCCCTGATGATGATGAACGGAGAGTTGATGGAGAGGGCCACCGGCGGTAAGGCCGGGAGCTTCCTGTCTGACCTCTATGATACGGCGATGACCACCGACAACCCGCCCACGTACATGGTCCAGCACCTCTATCTCTCGGCGTTGAGCCGTTTGCCGAATCGCAACGAATTCAAGCAGGCGAGTGAATATTATGAGGCGTATCCCGATAAGATCGGAGTGCTCCAGGATTTGTACTGGGCACTGCTGAACTCCAGTGAGTTTGTGCTTAATCGCTGATGTCTTTTGAATCTTCAACCGAACGAACGCGTCAAACCACGGCAGGTCAGCTCAAAGGGGGCCCTCGTCCAATGTCAGACCGACTGATCGTTCCCGACGGCATGTCCCGCCGACACTTCATGGGGCACATGGCGAGCACCGCTTTGGCCCTCCCCGCTGTCCAATTCTTCGGCTCGCTCGAAGCGAATGCCGAACAGGTTCGGATTGCGAATAAGAAGTGCATCCTTCTATGGATGTCCGGCGGCCCGAGCCACATGGACACCTGGGACTTGAAGCCCGACAGCGAGAAGAACGGCGGTGAGTTCAAACCGATCAATACCTCGGCTTCCGGTGTTCAGATCAGTGAACACCTTCCAAACGTCGCCAAGCAGATGAAGCATCTAAGCATCATCCGCTCGCTCGATTCGAAGGAAGGCAATCACGATCGCGGTTCCTACATGATGCACACGGGCTATACCCCGAATCCCACGGTCACGCATCCGAGCTTCGGGTCGACTTGCTCGTATGAAGTTTCCGAAAAGCTCAAAAACTTTGACCTGCCCCACTTCATCTCGATCAATACGCCGAGCGTGGGCGCGGGCTTCCTCGGGATGTCTCACTCACCGTTCATGGTGCAGAATCCGAACGCGCCGGTCGCGAACTTGCTTCCGCCCAACGGTGTGAGCGAGCAGCGGATGATCCGGAGGCTTTCCATGCTGAGTCAGGCCGAGAAGAATTTCATCGGTCAAAAGCGTGGACAGGCCTCGGTCGATCATCGTGACGTCTACGGCAAGACATACCGGATGATGAATTCGCAGTATTTGCGGGCGCTCTCGGTGAAGGATGAGCCAAAGGACGTACGCGATGCATACGGCACCGGCTCTTTCGGGTCCGGCTGCTTGATGGCGAGAAAGCTTGTCGAGGCGGGCGTGACGTTCGTCGAAGTGGGTCTGGGCGGCTGGGACACGCACGCAAACGCCTTTGACACTCTCAAGAATCGGCTTTTGCCGGAGCTTGACAAGGGGATGGGCGCGCTCGTCGCCGACCTTGCCCAGCGTGGGCTCCTCGAAAGCACCATGGTCGTATGGATGGGTGAATTCGGACG
>JAYVYS010000743.1:0-2063 GCA_043784005.1 Isosphaeraceae bacterium | reverse complement strand
GGGTTTGGGCGATGCCGATTGATTGCCGAGAACGGCGCTGTGCGGACGTTTTTTCAAGGTTGGCGTTGTTCGGGATGCATCAGAGTATTCCTGCCCCCCGATCCGCGTCTCTTTCGTTACAGTAGTCCGCTGGGAGCCTGTCCGACGTGCCAGGGGTTCGGGCAGGTCGTCGAATCGGATCACACAGGATGGCGAGGTTCGATCATCTGTCCTTCCTGTCATGGTGCCCGCCTGCGTTCTGAAGCCTTGGCCGTTAAGGTGGACGGGATCGACATCGTGGCACTCTCTTCACGAAAGATCCCCCAAATCGCGGCATTTCTGAACGGACTTGACTCGCGCCAATCCGATCACCCCGTCGTGCGACAGGTCGTTGGACAGGTGTCTCGAAGACTCGAAACGCTTTGTCGCATCGGCCTTCAGGAATTGACCCTTGATCGTCCTTTGAATCATCTGGCGGGAGGAGAGGTTCAGCGCGTCAAGCTCACCGCGGCGCTCAGTTCGGGCTTGGTCAACACGCTTTATGTCTTTGATGAGCCATCCGGGGGCCTCCACACGAGCGATCTCGGACGCCTGATCTCGGCGATCCAACAGCTTCGCGATGCGGGGAACACGGTCATTGTCGTGGAACATGACCCTGAAGTGATCCGCGCCGCCGACCTGATCGTCGATATCGGTCCGGGTGCCGGTGAGGCGGGGGGGACGATTCTGTTTGTCCAATCACCGGCGAATCTCGCGAGCGTGGAAGGATCTCTCACCGCCGACTATCTCAATGGCAAGAAGTCGCTCCCGATCCCCGAGCGGAGGAAGGCCCCGGATCGGGGGCATCTCACGCTCAAAGGAGTACGCGGGAATAACCTCAAAAATATCGACGTCGCCTTCCCGCTCAACCTACTTTGCGTGGTCACAGGAGTCAGCGGCGCAGGGAAAAGTACCTTGATCGAGGGAACGCTCTACCCGGCACTTCGGAACCGAATCAAGGAGGAGAGCCGGCCCACCAAGCCGTTTGACGACCTTGCCACGACCCGGCAAATCGACGCCGTGATTCTCGTCGACCAGACGCCGATCGGACGATCGGGCCGATCGAACCCGGTGACCTATCTCAAGGCGTTTGACGAGATCCGCAAGACCTTCGCCGCTACCCATGAATCCAAGCTGCGAAACTACTCCGCGGCGCGATTCAGCTTCAACATCGAAGGGGGTCGTTGCGACGCTTGCGAAGGAAACGGATTTCTTAGGATCGACATGCAGTTCTTGCCCGATGTCCTCGTCCGCTGCGCGGAGTGCCGAGGAACGCGCTATCGTCCGGAAACCCTGGAGATCTCCTATCGCGGACGCAACATCGCCGAGGTGCTCGACATGACCGCGCGCGAGGCGTTCGGATACTTCCGCCAACGTCCGAAAGTTCAAGCCAGGCTTCGCCCGTTGCTCGACCTGGGCCTCGAATATCTCCGGCTCGGCCAGCCAGCGTCGACCCTCTCAGGCGGAGAGGCGCAGCGGCTCAAGATCGCAAACTTCATTAGCTCGTCACCCGGCGCGATCACGCGAAACGCGGGAAAGTCGCCCACACTCTTCCTGTTCGACGAGCCGACCAAAGGCCTGCATCCTTCGGAGATTCCCAAGCTAATCGAGGCGCTGCGGTCGCTTCTCACCCTCGGTCATTCGTTGATCGTGATCGAGCACGCGCCCCATTTCATCGCCGCAGCCGACTGGGTGATCGACCTCGGCCCCGGTGCCGGTGACGAAGGAGGACAGGTGATTTCCGAGGGAACCCCGGAAGCCGTCGCGAAGACGAAAACACCAACAGGAACGGTTCTCTCGGGGATTCTTAGCCCCGAAAGGAATCTATGAACCTGGACCTGGGCGATCTGCTCTACTCGAGGGGCCGGTTTGACCGGCGGTGTTGGACCCGGCCCGACCAACCGGTCCACCATTGTTATTGTTGTGGCTCATGAGGGATTCCGGGGTGGTGGAGCGAATCCTCGAATCCGAAAGGCCGACCAGGGTGCCGCGGGTTGTACTCAACCCGTGCTCCCGAAATGGTTTACAACACACGGGTTGAGTAC
>JAYVYS010000742.1:0-2382 GCA_043784005.1 Isosphaeraceae bacterium | reverse complement strand
AGCCGCCCTACAAGGAACCGGCGACCGAGAAGGCCAAGGCCGCGACGAAAGAGGCCTCCAGCCCGCCGCCCGTTCCCGCGCCGGACAAGGACGGGCTGGGCAGTGACGGCCTCGCGGTTCCACCCATCGAAGCCCCCAAGGCTTCCCCCGATCTCAACCGCTCGTCCTACCGACCCCGTGCCACCGAGATGAAGCCCCGAGACGGGGCCGCTTCGCCCAACATGCTGCGGGGCGAGGTCGTTTCTGGCGTGAATGAACTGCCTCTTGCCAACGTTCAAGTTGTCTTCGTCGATCAGCGTGTAACGTTCCCCGATCGGAAAGTGACGACCGATGCCAAGGGTGCGTTCGAGGTCTTCTTGCCGAACGGAGGCTGGTCGATTCGCGTGGTCGATCCCGCCGCTGCGGCCGGTGTCAAACCCAAGGAATACGGACAGATCACCTCGACCGGAGGCGGCTATCTCGACGAGACCGATCGGCCGATTTATCGGCTGAAACTGAGTCAGTAAGTCCTCGCACACGGTTCGAACCAAACCAATCGACGCGGTCGTCGGCCCCCGAGGAGCCGTCGGCCGCGTTGGCATTTCCCTTGACGACTCCATGCCCGATATTCCCATTCGCGTCTGTTACCTCATCAGCCATTTCCACCCTCGGCAGAGTGGTGCGGAACGGCAGGCGCTGGCGCAGGGTCGGGAACTTGTGCGACGAGGCCACTCGGCCCGAGTCGTCACCCGTCATATCCCCGGTCTACCTCAAAACGAGATCGTCGATGGCGTCCTGGTGCATCGCTGGGTCCGAACCTCGTCGCTCGGTCCTTTGTTTGGATTGACCTTCGTCGCCGGTGTGATTCGGGCCTTGCGGAAACTGCGACCTCATTACGACCTGATCCACACCCATCAGGCCCTCTGGGAGTCGATCTCCACCGGTCTCGGTCGCGACCTCTTTTCCGGCGCTCCGATCCTCGTCCAGCCCGCCAGCTCCGGTTACTTTGGCGAAGCGGAGGAGATGGCACGCACCAAGGGCTTTCCTCTCCTGCGACGCCTTGCCCTCCGCAACCCCCTGTTCGCCGCGATTTCGGCCGACATCGAACGCCAGTGGCTTGCCTTGGGAGTTCCCGCCGAACACATGATCCGCATGGCCAGCGGAGTGGACGCGGATCATTTTCGACCAGGCCCAAGCACAGTCGAATCGAGCCTGCCCCCTCGCCCTCGCCCTCGCGTCATGTTCACGGGGCGATTGCACCCCCAAAAAAACTTGGATCTTTTGATCGACGTGTGGCCCGAGGTCTGGCGGCAAACCGGGGCGAATCTCTTTCTTGTCGGCGAAGGACCGGAGCGCGATTCTCTGGCCGCGCAGGCCCGCTCGCTGGCCGTTTCCGACCATGTCCATTTCACGGGTCCAGTTTCCGATCCCGCAGAGACCCTCCGCGCCTCCGATGTGTTCGCTCTGCCCAGCGTGGCGGAAGGCATGAGCAATTCTTTACTCGAAGCGATGGCGACGGGACTGCCGTGTCTCGCTTCGGACATCGGAGGCAATTCCGACCTCATCACCAACGGAAAGACCGGCGTTTTGGTTCCTCCGGCAGATCGCGATGCGTGGACCTCGGCCCTGATCCGCACGATCGAGGACACTCAGGGATCGCAGCG
This sequence comes from Isosphaeraceae bacterium, assembly GCA_043784005.1. Taxonomy (GTDB): domain Bacteria; phylum Planctomycetota; class Planctomycetia; order Isosphaerales; family Isosphaeraceae; genus JAYUFP01. The sequence continues at coordinate 739 of JAYVYS010000742.1, read as the reverse complement.
CATGGGGCTTGCCGCTCGTGCCAGAATCGAGGCGGAGTTCGCCTTGCCCGTGGTTGTGGATCGATACCTCTCTCTCTATCGCCGCATGCTCGATGGTAAGAATCCGAGGCCCGTCACTCCGTCCTGAGCACACGATTCTGGGCAAACGCGATTTCGGACACGATCCACCGATTGGTCGTCACTTCCTCAACCTCTTCCTGGAACGCATGGCCCTGAATCGTGTCGGGATCAATCTCGGGATTCGCGACGAGGACTTGCATGGGAATCACGATCCGCCTGGGTTGACCGCGCCCGACGCCCTGAACGACCAGGTGCAACTCAACCTGATCGCTCCCGGACGATTCCTCTTGCAGCGTGGCCGTCATCACAATCCCGTGCATTTGCATGGAGATCTCCAGGTTACGAACCGACCTTCAAGGCAACTTCCGGCTCATGTCCCGCCTGGATCGGGCCGCCCGCCAGAAGCACCTCGGGCGGCGGCGCTTCGGTCCGAAAATTCCCTTCCCATTTCGACACCACGACCGTTGCCAGACAATTGCCGATCACGTTCACTGCGGTTCGACCCATATCCATGATCTCATCAACGCCCATAATAACGAGTACGCCCGCCAATGGCAGGTTGAAGCTGGCGAGAGTGCCGGAGAGGATCACCATCGAGGCTCGGGGCACACCCGCGACTCCCTTCGAGGTCAGCATGAGCGTCAGCATCATGATAATTTGCGTGGATAGCGGCAGATCC
>JAYVYS010000741.1:0-5020 GCA_043784005.1 Isosphaeraceae bacterium | reverse complement strand
AAAAGCTGGCGTTACGACGCCGAGCCGAGAGAGCAGCCGGGCAACCACCCCGTGCGTGAGGCCAACGACGCCTCATCATTTAGCGCTCGCGGTGGTAAGCTCACGAAACCTCCGCGCACCGATCCGACACTACAAAACCCTCGCTGCGTCTTCCAGATCCTTCGTAAGCATTTCGCTCGATACACTCCGGAAATGGTCGAACAGGTTTGCGGGACGTCGCGCGAAACCTTCTTGAAAGTGGCGGAGGCTCTCGCGGCGGCGTCAGGCCCGGATCGAACGGCGGCCATCTGTTATGCGGTCGGTTGGACCCAGCATACCACCGGCGTTCAGACGATCCGCGCGGCCACGATTCTCCAACTCTTGCTTGGAAACATCGGTAGGCCCGGCGGAGGGATTCTGGCGTTGCGCGGACATGCGTCGATCCAAGGCTCGACCGATATTCCCACGCTTTATAACCTCTTGCCCGGCTACCTCAACACGCCGACGGCCCTCAAGAAGCATGACACCCTGGCCGACTATATCGCGACCGAGGACAGCCCGACGAGCTACTGGGTGAACTTCCCAAAGTTCATCGTCAGCCTGATGAAGGCCTGGTACGGGGATGCCGCCACCGAGGCCAACGAATACGCCTTCGGCTGGCTTCCGCGCAACATCGGCGATCATTCCCATATGCCGATGATGATCGCGATCGCCGAAGGGGAAATTAAAGGCTTTCTGGCCATGGGTCAAAACCCGGCCGTCGGCGGCCAGAATGCGTCCTATCAGCGAAAAGCCCTGGCGAAGCTCGACTGGATGGTCGTGCGAGACCTCTACGAAACCGAGACCGCGAGCTTCTGGAAAGATAGTCCCGAGGTCCATTCGGGCGCGTTGAAGCCTGAGGAAATCGGCACCGAGATTTTCTTGCTTCCCGCCGCCGCCACCGCCGAGATGGACGGCACCTACACCAACACCCAGCGCCTGATTCAATGGCACGACAAAGCCGTCGATCCACCCGGTGACGCCCGCTCGGACCTTTGGTTCACCGTTCACCTGATGCGCCGGCTCAAGAAGCTGTACGCGACCAGCGAACTTGCGCGCGATCGCCCCATCCAGGCCTTGACCTGGGATTATATCGACACCGAAGAGAATGCGTCTTGGAGGATCAAGGACGAACCCTCGGCCACGAAAGTGCTTAAGGAGATGAATGGATACATCGTGGCGACCGGGAAGCCCGTCAAAGGCTTTGGCGAGTTGAAGGCCGACGGCTCGACGGCCTGCGGGGCCTGGATCTACAGCGGAATTTATGCTCCGACCAAGGAACAGCCCGATGGGCATAACCACGCCGCGAATCGCAATGGGGACGATGATTGGGTGGCCCTCGATTGGGCATTCGCCTGGCCCGCGAACCGTCGGATCATGTACAACCGCGCCTCGGCTGATCCTGCCGGAAAGGCGTGGGCCAAGGAGGCGCGACTTGCCAGGAAGCACGGCAAGGGACGCTACACCGAGGGTTATGTTTATTGGGATGCCGAAGCCATCGGTCCCGACCCCGCCGACCCTTCAAAAACGATCCGAGGCCGCTGGGTGGGCCAGGATGTGCCCGACTTTCCCGTGACCAAGCCCCCGACCGCTCTCGCGAAGCCCGATGGCATTGGCCTCGATTTCCACGACGGCGCGTCCCCTTTCATCATGAAAGCGGATGGCAAAGGCTGGCTGTTCGTCCCCACCGGCCTCGTCGACGGCCCGCTTCCCGCCCACTACGAACCTTATGAATCGCCCGTGGAAAACCTGGTTTACCCCGCGCGCTCAAGCAACCCCGCCGCCAAGGTTTACAACGTCTCGGGAAACCCTTATGCTCCCGTCGGCTCGTCCGAATACCCGTGCGTCCTCTCCACGTACCGCTTGACCGAGCATCATCTCAGCGGATCAATGAGCCGCTGGCTCCCCTGGTTGACCGCCTTGCAGCCCGAGCTTTTTGTCGAACTGAGTCCCGAGCACGCGGGAGAAATTGGCGCGAAGAACCTTGATGTCGTGAAAATCATCACGCCCCGAGGGGCCATCCAGGCCAAGTCGCTCGTCACCCGCCGCATCCGACCGTTCGTCATCGGCGGCAAAACGGTGCATCACGTCGGCATGCCATGGCACTGGGGATATAAAGGTGTGAGCACAGGAGATGTTGTGAACGACCTCTCCGCGCTCGTGGGAGATCCCAACGTGACAATCCATGAAGCAAAAGTGTTCGTTTGCAGAGTCGAGAAGCTTTGACTTCATCGGCCCTCCGATTCTCACGCTAAACCGAAGATATTTCCCGATTCGTCCACGTCGATCCGCTCGGCCGCCGGTCGCTCGGGTAGCCCCGGCATCCTGACAATCTCGCCCGTCAGTGCGACAAGGAACCCCGCCCCGGCGGCGATCTCGACGTCGCGGACCGTGAGTGTGAACCCTTTGGGACGACCACGGAGCTTGGGGTTGTCGGAAAGCGAATCCTGGGTCTTGGCCATGCAGATCGGTAACGAACCGTAGCCGAGCCTACGGGCTTTGCGAAACTTCGCCTCGGCCGCGGGCAGAAAGGTGACTCCGTCCGCGCCATACATGACCTTGGCGATCCGCTCGATCTTCTTTTCGGCGGTCCATTCCAGCGGGTAGAGCGGTGTGTAAGGGGTCGCGGGTCCGGATGACGCGACAACCACCGACTCGGCGAGTTCGATCGCACCTGCTCCTCCTTGCCCGAAGACGTCGGCGGTCGCAGAGGCAACACCTCTCGACGCGCAGTATTGGTGGACCACCGCAAGCTCTTCGGGGGTGTCGGAGCCGAACTTGTTGATGGCTACGATCACGGGCTTACCGAAGTGCGAGGCGCTATCGAGATGGGCCGCGAGGTTTTCAATCCCTTTCTCGACCGCCGAAGGATCGGGCCTGGTGAGTTCATCCAGGGCGAGTCCGCCGTGCATCTTCAATGCGCGGATGGTCGCGACAATCACGATCAAAGAGGGATTTAGCCCGGCGGCGCGACATTTCAAATCGAAGAACTTCTCGCCACCGAGATCGAACGCGAAACCCGCTTCGGTCACCGCGTAATCGGCCGTCGCCAGGGCCAACTTTGTCGCGAGGACCGAATTACAACCGTGGGCGATGTTGGCGAACGGGCCGCCGTGGACGAACGCCGGGGTTCCCTCGCGCGACTGCACAAGGTTAGGGCAGATGGCGTCGTTAAGGATCGCCATGAGCGCGCCGATGACATTCATTTCCTTGGCGAGGACAGGTTTACCATCAACGTCATAGCCGATGAGGATGTTTTCAAGTCGCTTACGAAGATCGGCGCGGGAGTCGGAGAGGCATAGGATCGCCATGACCTCGCTGGCCGCCGTGATGTCGAAACCGGTCTCACGGGGCACCCCCATGCTCGGTCCGCCAAGGCCGATGACCATTTTTCGGAGAGCGCGGTCGTTCATGTCCAGGCAGCGTTTCCACATGACCGCGCCAGAGTCGAGCCTGGTGTCGCCGAAATGCAGGCGATTGTCGATCGTCGCGGCGAGCAAATTGTGCGCGGCGGTGATCGCGTGGAAGTCGCCGGTGAATTGAAGGTTGATGGTGTTGGATGGCTCGATCCGACTCGCACCGCCGCCTGTCGCCCCACCTTTGCGCCCAAAGACCGGACCCATTGACGGTTGCCGAAGCGCGATGGCCGCGTTCTTACCGATCCGTCGCAAGCCTTGAGCCAGGCCGATCGACGTCGTGGTCTTCCCTTCACCCGCAGGCGTCGGAGTGATGGCCGAAACGAGAATCAGCTTGCCCGGAGGGTTCGTTTTCGAGGCTTTCTCGATCGCTTCGAGCCGGACCTTCGCCTTGTCACGCCCATAAGGCTCAAGGTCGTCCTGGTCGATCCCGAGGTCGCGGGCCACGTCGATGATGGGTCGCAGGCTCATCGGCTTCTCGTCTGACATGGAGGATGATCCTAAACTTTCCGCGGGAATTCGCCGGGTCGGAAAACCTTGAATCGCGGGCGTCGGCAGCGATCCGAGCGTTGATGATAACCGGCTCAAGGCACCCGCGAAGGCTTCGCGTCAGAGAATCAACAACGAGTCCGCGATCATGGGGACGCATCCGACCCCGGACCCGCCCCAAGGTCGCCGTCGGGATCAATCCACTGGTCGAAATGAATCCAGATCGTCCGTGAATACTGCCAGATCCAGGGAGTCAGCGGGAGGCAGTACACCCAGGCCAAAAGGACAAGCTGCCAGAGTGACCAGCGCGGCAGGAACTGATACTCGATCAACGTCAGCACGGTGATCAAAGGGATGCCCAGGGCGTAGCTTACATACATGGCCCCAGTGAAATAGCCAGGTTGACCACGTCCGAAGGCCAGACCGCACTCCGGACAACGCTCGTTCATCGCGAACCATCCTCGGAACAATGCCCCACATCCGCAAACCGGACAACGTCGAGCGAGAATCGTCGAGAGGTTCATTCGATACGTTTTGGAATTGGACATATTCCAGCCTGTCCTGAATGAGCTGGTGTCCCGCGCCCGCCCCGCCCCGCCCCGCCCCGCGTCCGGGCGCGGTCGCTTATTTCATTTCGCCGGTCTCATTCGATAGCGAAAACGCAATCATTTCAAGTACGTTTTCAGCCAACCAAGCATCTCGTTCCACCAAGCCACCCGATTGGCGGGCTTGAGAATCCAGTGTCCTTCGTCGGGGAAAAAGACATAGCGACTGGCGACACCTCGGCGTTGCAGCGAGGTAAACATCCCGAGGCCTTGAGCGTCGGGGACGCGGAAGTCGAGCGCGCCATGGGTGACGAGGGTCGGCGTCTTGAAATTGGCGACGAAACCACTGGGCGAGCGCTCGCGATAGTGGTCGGCTTTCTCCCAGGGAGGACCGCCGAACTCCCACTCAGGAAACCAGAGTTCCTCGGTCGTGCCGTACTTACTTGTCAGGTCGAACACCCCGGCATGGCTGATCAAGGCCTTGAACCGGTCGGTATGCCCGGCAATCCAGTTCACCATGAATCCGCCATAAGAACCTCCCGCCGCCCCGAC
>JAYVYS010000740.1:0-7227 GCA_043784005.1 Isosphaeraceae bacterium | reverse complement strand
TCCTCGGACACGTCGAGGGCTTCGGCGATGTCGCGTTGAGACCAGCCTTGCTGATTCAATTGCAACGCTCGCAACCTCCGCCATTCGCGCCAGTCATCCTGAGAAAAGCCACTGGATACCATCCCGCCATTCTAGCGGACAAAAAACTTGACCTTCTTTGCGCGACGGTCAGTAAGTTCGGAGCTATTTGGCCCGGTTTCTTCGGAGATAAGTGGCACTGTGCGGTCGAAAATCTGTTCCGGAGGACCGGCACAAACACTACAAGTGATCATAAAATGACATAAGTTTCATTATAGGACGTTGCCGCCGCGGCTTGAAACTAAGGCTCGGACGGCCTTCGAGCCCCGCACGTACGCTCGATCGACGGTCCAGATGATTGCATGGAGGGTGCCAAATAGCTCCGAAAAATTGGTGCCAAATAGCGGACAACTTAACACATGTCACCCCCCTTTCGTCGCGGTTTCGTATTACATAACCCTCCCTCTTATCGGACCTTCGCCCCCCCTGCCCCATCGCCCTACCCCTTGTTGATCCGCCGCTCCAATTCAGCCAACGTGGAAAGCAGCTCATCGAAGCTCGGCGGCTCGGAGAGGTACATCTCACGCATTGCCCGGTAGTCGCGAGAGAGAACCGGATGCCGCTCGCTTGGCGGCACCAGCCGGAACGTCCCGGGCCTCGCCAAGTCGTACCGCGCCCACCCGCTGCCGAAAAACCTGCGCTTCCACTCCACCACCCGCTCCCGGAGAGCATCGTTCTGGATCGCGTCAGTCGTCGTGGGATGACGCGCGAGGGACGCCGTGTCCGCGTAGTGGCGGGAAAAACGCTCCGGGCTCGGCTTATCCGACGGGCGGTGGTGCTCGGCGTGGAGGATCGTCGCCTTTTCCCAGAACGTCCGCTCCAGTTCAAGGGCGACGACCTCACAAGTCCAGTCCGAGAATGCCGCCTCATGCGCCTCGGCCGCCCAGGGGCGCACCGCGTGACGGCCCGTCGGTTGCTGATCGGTGAGTGAACCGAATTCGAGCTTCACCGAACGTTTGAGGTAGTCGAACCCGGTGGGTTGCGACGTCGGATAGTGGAATAAGAGCACCGGCGAGTTCGTACCGGGATCGATCCGAAATTCGAGCCAGTCTCCCGCCTTGGCTCCAAGTACCTCCGTCACCGCAACCTCAAGTAGCGGAGCGATCGTGTTCGCAACGGCGGCCCCGCATGCGGCCTCCGCGGCCTTCATCCACTTGTCGGCCTGATTCCGGCTCGTCCCCGCCCCGCTCAGTCCCAAAAAGTCTGGAGAAAGCGACAGATCGATGTCTTCGGAGAACCGGTCGATCACACCGAACACCTTCGAGAGCGATGTGCCGCCCTTGAACACCAAGGCGTCGGCGAACTTCGAAGCGAACAGGACGGCGAGCATCCAGCAGACCCAGAAATCCTTCTCCATGAGCACCGGCGACACGTTCCGCCGCAATGCCGCCTGCTCGATGTAAAGCCGGCGTTCGTCGAGAGGGAGTTTAAGGAATCCGAGCGTCATGCCTCCTCCGCGAGTTCGCGAAAGATCCGGTGCATCCACGCCGGTGCCAACCTCAGATCCTTCAACAGCCCACGCCGTTCCTCCGGCGGCAACCTGCGTTTCAAGTGGGCGATCCGTTCGGGCGTGACGTGCGCCTCGCCTAGCGCTCGCAGCGCCTGGATCAAAAGCCCACTGAGTTTGCCTGCAGCAGCCATGTTCCGGGGCGTCGTCCGCCGGAGCTGGATCGTCATGTGACCGACCTTCACCGTGCGGCTCGGGCCGTCGGTCAGAAACACGGCCCTTGCCGGCACTTGTTCGCTGAGACCGAGCGCGTTGGCGGCATAGGCGCCGGCCGGTTGCAACCGAGTCCGGTCCCGCCCCGCCAGCGCCTGTGCGATCGTATCGGCGGAAGGCGAAAGCAGACCGAGTTTCGGATGTTGCTTGGGGTAGTCGTACACGCCACGGGCCAAGCGTCGGATCGTTCCCTTCCTGGCGAGTCGGTGAAGGATCACGTCGACCGCCTGACGACTTCCGACGTCGAGAAAGTTCCCTGGCACGAACACGGAACCACGACCACTCCCACGGATGCGTTTAAGAACTTGTGAATCGATACTTTGCGACACTTTTATCGGACTTATCATGAAAGAAATACTAGCACTTTTTTCTTACACATTCAAGGAAAAATTTCGGTCGAGGCCGTCGCGTAACGTCGAGAGGCATGTAGCGAAACCGGAAGCACTGGAGTTGAATGAAACTGATCGATACTTTAGACGACTTCTTAGCCTCTTTAACCACACGAATAGAACGGCGGTGGGAAATGAAGCGGGTGGACGTCACAAGTGCCAAGCTGTCCGTCATCTTCTCCGAGGGGAAGTTGCCGGCGATCGACCCGGACGACCCCGAATTCGTGCTCATCCTGGGCGGCCTGGAGATCCATGGCAAGGTCAATCCAAAGGCGGCCAGGAAGCTGGCCCAGCATTGTGGCGGTGCCGTTTTGCAAGGGAAGTTGGTCGCCGAGGGGGGCAAGCTGGACCTGCTCGACGCGGGGTTCACCTGGATCGATCCTAAAGCCGAGGCGGCGAGAGAAGATGGGGCGAAATGAGCGACCCGATTGTTCCGTCTCCGCTCCAGTTCGGATTCAAAGGGAGCGTCCATGATCGATGCCGAAGCGTTCCCGGAGCTCTTCGAGGAGTTCGCGACGCGTCGGCTTGCTGATCTTGGTGCCCAGGTACGCCTCTATAGGTTGGTAACATCCTGGTGAGGCAACGTGCTATTTTCGGTAACAGAATTAGGGAGTCAATGCGGAGCGGGGCAGGCCATTAGCCGCACGGTTTTTGCAGGTTCGGGCGTGCGGCCGGTTCGGCGTGAAGTTGACAACCTTCTGCTGATGCATGCGAATAATCGCGTAAACGCCGTCTCTCGTCCACATCGCAAGATCAGCAAATGAGCAAAAACCACGGTCGTCGACCAGTACGTCGCCTGCCTTCAAGGCCGGATGGATTCCGCACACGCTCGCCATCTCATGAGAACGCAATGGCGTGATCATGACCTTAAACTGTACCCCGGTACCGGCGTGGAACAGCGCCAGAATCTTGGCCCCTGGAAACCCGCACCCCAAGATCGCCCTACCGAACACGTGCGAGCATCCCGACCGCGCGAGCCTACCGGCCAGGACCCAATGAGGTTCTCGCCGTTTGGGCCCGAGACGAGCCAAAACTGCCCCTGCCCCACTTCGGATAGCCGGCCGGGCTCTTCTGTCCACTCCTGTACCCTCTTGGGTACAATTTACACGCCGACGGTCGTCTATTGGCCCTCATGGGTTGGAGCATCACGACAATCCGGCGAATGGTCAAAGATGACTCTCTCCCGAGGGTCAGATTGGGGCTCACGGGCCCGGACGTTCTTTGATACTATCAATTGTCCAAATACTCAGGAGTTACCCAACATGGCCATCGCCCCCATGCCTGCCCGGCCTGGCACCGTTGATACCTGCACTGGCCGGCTCCAACCCTTGACGGACCAAGAGCGTAGGACCCGTTCCGAGGCACTAAACCAGGCGCTCGATGAGATCGCCGGCATGACCGACGAGACTGACACCGATGAGGTTTGGCGGGATGTGATGCGCGGTATCGACGAGAGTCGCCCATACCGCCCGCTTTTCGAAGGGTCGTACTGACCCATGGCCCGGATCATCGTCCTCGACGCCGGGCCTCTCGGCCTGGCGAGCAAGCCGCCTGGCAAGCCCGATGCAGACCGGTGCCGCGCGTGGATCCGAACGCTCGACACTTCGGGAGTCCGGATCGTCGTTCCCGAGGTCGCTGATTACGAAGTGAGGCGGGAGTTGATCCGGGCGGGGGCCACGGCTGGAGTCAGACGGCTCGACCGGTTGGAGTCCGTCCTGCATTATGATCCGATCACGACCCCCGCGATTCGCCATGCGGCCGATTTCTGGGCGGTGGTCCGCAACGCCGGGTTGCCAACAGCACACCACCACGCACCCTTGACGAATCCGAGGTACGCCCCCGCTGCCGTTTCCGCAACGCCGGGTTGCCAACAGCACACCACCACGCCCTTGATGCCGATTGCATCCTGGCGGCCCAAGCGTTGTTGTTGGGTGGGCTTGACGACATCGTGACGGTCGCGACCACAAACGTCCGACACATCACTCGCTTTCCCGGAGTCGATGCCCAGCCGTGGGAGACCATCACGGAATGACTATCCCGCCCGTGGATCCGGTCGAGGGGTGCGGCGATCGTTTCGGCATGGTCGGTCGTGTTTCCTTCGCTCTGGTGCGTTGTGCACCAAAGAGGCTGGTGCGTTATGCACCATGCTGCCGATATCCTTCCTTGAAGCCTCAAACCCAAGGAGGGGACCTTGGCCGTTCTCACGATGCTGAATCAGAAAGGCGGGGTCGGTAAGACCTCGACCTGTCACCACCTGGCGGGGACGCTGGCCGCCGCAGGCCGTCGCGTGCTCCTGGTCGACAACGATCCCCAGGCGAGCCTTACCCAGGGTTTCTGGGGGCCGACGGCAACCCGCCAGATCGACCCTGCGGAAACCGTCGCGGCAGTTTATCGCGGAGACGAACCATTTCCCGGGACCGTCATCAAGCCGACGGGCGTCAATGGCATTGACCTGGTGCCGGGTTCCAAGAAGGCCACGCGATACAACGTTCCCGAGCCTCAGGAGTCAACCGAGACGGCACAAGGATGTCTCCGGGAGTTTCTCTCGGAGGTACGCGACCGTTACGACCTAGTGATGATCGATTGCCCTCCGAACCTCCACCTCTGTTCGTGGGCCGCGCTGGTTGCGTCGGATTACCTGCTCGTTCCGCTCAAGCCCGAGGACTATGGAGCGCAGGGTATCATCGACGTTAACGAGTCGGTCTCCATGGTGCTCGCGGGGCCGAATCCTTCCTTGCGGATGCTTGGCTACCTGCTCACCCTGATGATGCCCCGCAAGTCGGTCCATCAACTTTATGAAAGTCAGCTCCGGTCCATTTACGGGCCACTCGTCTTCGAGACCCGGGTGACCGAATTGGCGGATTACGTCGAGGCACTTAACCGCCGGCTTCCCGTAGCGCAGTACAAACCCAAGGGTGCCGCGTCGAAGGTAATGAACGCTCTGGCCGATGAATTGCTCGGCCGACTGGCCGTGGTGCATAACGCACCAAGGGAGGCCGCGTAATGGGCAAGCTTGATGAATTGATGCGGTCCGGAGCCGCTGCCGCAGCCGAATCGATGGGGGCCGGCGTGCCAGTGGTGCATAACGCACCACGGCAGGGACCGCCCCCGCTGAGCGCCCAGCTCGAAGGGGTGACGAGGGTCAAAAACGTGGCGTCGATCCCGGTCGGGAAGATCGAACGCGACCCGAACCAGCCCCGCGAAGAATTCGAGACCGAGTCACTCGGCCGACTCGCCGAATCGCTCAAAACCCGTGGTCAGCTTCAACCGATCCGGGTCCGCTGGGATGAAGGGCAGGGGGTCTATCTGATCGTCTGCGGTGAACGTCGCTGGAGGGCCGCCAGGATGGCAGGACTTGCGACCGTAAGCGCCGTAATCGTTGAGGGACCGCTCTCCGCCGATGAGCTGCTGGCCGTCCAGCTCGTGGAGAACGCCTTGAGGGAGGATCTCCGTCCGGTCGAGCAGGCCAAAGCGTATAAGACTCTCATTGAACGGAACGGTTGGACGATCCGCCAAGCAGCTGAAGAACTTGCTGTGAACCATTCGGCAGTAGTCCGAGCGCTGGCCCTGTTGGACTTGCCCAAGGCCGCCCAGACCGATGTGGAGCAGGGGGTCTTGACTCCAACGACGGCATACGAGATTGCCAAAGTCTCTGATCAAGTTGAGCGGGAGGAACTTGCCCGCCGCGCCGTCGCGGAGAAAATGACCGGGGCCGAAGTCCGCGCGATTCGGGAGAGTAAGTCCACAAAACCACGCCCGCGACGGATCGATTCCCGAGACCGGAACGGCTGCACCATATCCGTCACGATTCCCGATGGGCTGGGAGACGATGACGCTCTAGCCGCACTACAACGGGTCGTTAAGAATTGGAAAAAGGCGCAGACAAGCCAAGACGCCGCGTGAGTAAGCTCGTCGTCAAAACTGGGGTGGCATTGCTTAAACCTGGCCACGCTTGGTGACGAAGGCTCATCGAAGTGTCCGGAATTGTTTGACAAACGTCTCAGCACTTCGGTCACCCATAAGTTAACGTCGTCCATCATGAGTGGCCTGGTCGAGTTCCTCCATAACTCGATCCCAACGCTCACGCGTCCATTCCGGGCGTTCTCGCCTCAATATCGCAAACCCATCCCCCTGGTACCTCGTGCGGGCCACCGCCGCCCGGATCGCCTGCACCAGGCGGGCATCTTCGGAGAGTCCCGCTGCCTCGCTTACGGCAAATGGCGACAACTCTTTCCGTTCTGTGGGTTTCCCATGGAGATGGCGTTTCAGTCGGAAATTCGCCGCGTCCTCGTCGTCCTGCGTCAAGAACGACCAGAGCCCGTTTCGGATCAATCGCACGAACAGCCCGCACGGATTTTTCGTCCCGATCACCCGCGCGTGCTCCGCCGCCGCCACGAACCGCAGACGGTCGCGCTCGCTGGAAGTCACCAGGCCCAAAGCGACCGCCTGCCCGAACAGCACCAAAAGCCTGACGACGTCCTTCAAGTCCTCGATCACGACATTCCGAAAATCGGGCTTACCCACAGTGGTCGGATTCGTCGGGGCAGGGGGGATCGACTCGGGGCGAACCGGCGATGGCGCGTTCGGGGTTGGTGCCATGGTGACAAGAACCGAGACGTAAAGATTCTCCACGTCGACGCAACCCTGAGCACTGATGCTCCGCGGATCGCTCCGGACCTCCTCGTGTTTGGAGCTTGAAATCCCAGCGGGTCCGCCGGTAGCGGGTTTCTGGTTTTTCTCACTCTCCGTAGGGGGTTCTCCGTAAGAATCAGGGGGTGCTGTTTTTGGGCCGATCGTGGGGGGAGGGGGTGCTGATTCCGGGCCGAGAGCGGGGGACACCGGTCCAGAAACGTGAGTCGCTTGGACCTTGGTGGCGTCGAGGCGTGACCATTCGAGGTTGATCCGGAAGTGGGCCCCCCAGCGGTTCAAGGCCCATTGATCGGTCTGGAGCGGGATGAGCCATCCGCCGGCGATGAGTTCCTGTCGGGCGTGCTTGACCCGACGGAGGCTGACGCCGAAGACCTCGGCGATCCACGAGGC
>JAYVYS010000739.1:0-4538 GCA_043784005.1 Isosphaeraceae bacterium | reverse complement strand
TGCTGGACAAGTTCCACGCTCGGAGGTTCCCAGGTCGAGGCGAACCTGATGGGGTCGGCCAGCGCGCGAAACCACAAGCGAAGCCTCGCCTCACGGCCGAGCGTGTAACCCTCATCCCAGACGATCGCCAATCGAGGCTCGGTCGCCAACATCAGCGTCGCTATGACAATCGCGACGACAAACGTGGCGAAATGAAGCGGCGACGATTTTGGCACCATGAGTCGTCCGAGGAAGTAAAGGCTAGGTGTCAGGCTTAAAACTCGATCGTAAAACGAGCGTGTTTTGAATACGAACGGCCGATGACCGAACGGGTTGCCGGTCATCGGCCATGATTGATCGACGTGTGGTCAGAACCGCAGGATCAAACTCCGGCCACGGCTAGGCGGCCGTTGGCGCTCGCATGTTCGCCTGCGGCATTCGCGGTCAGCGGTTCCGCAGAGACGGAACGGATCAAGGCAATCTCGTTGCAGTTCGGGAAGAGCGGGCATCGCACACACTCATTCCAGATCTTGTGCGGAAGGTCGGCCTTATCGATCGTGTGGTAGCCACACTTCTCAAAAAACGCTGGAACGTAGGTAAGCGTGAAGACGGTCTTGATTTCGAGCGCTTTCGACGCATCCCAGCACGCCTCGACGAGCTTTCGACCCACCCCTTGGCCATGTGCTTCCTCGGAAACCGCCAAGCATTTCAACTCGGCGAGATCCTCCCAGAAAACATGCAAGGCAGCGCACCCGATAATCCTGCCACTGTCGTCAGAGGCCACGAGAAACTCGCGGATTGACTCGTAAAGCTCACCTAATGAGCGGCGGATCATCAACTTGCGATCGGCGAACGTCCGGATCAGGTCCTGAATGGCGGAGACGTCACCGACACGGGCAGGGCGAATGTTCAATCGAGGGACCCCCAAACCCCGGCTGTGACCCCGGGCGATTTTGCCATCGCTTCTCGCTCATCTGGACCTTCCCGATGCGCGGAGGCGGAACACAACATTCTAAGTAGCTACGCTGATGATTCAAGGGCTCGGCGCGATTCTTTCTCACTCGACCCGATCCACCCGAGGCCGTGAGCCTTTCGTGATCCGCCTTGAGAATCAATAAGCACGTAGTGTGGCGGTGGACGCCGTCGAGTGCGCGGGTGCGGGCGGCGTGAGTGGCTGGCGGAACGGAAGGACGTGCTCGGTGTAGAACGAGACCATACTTCGGTAGTCGGGACCGTGGTTGACCGCGACAAGACCAAAGGTCTTCGAGATTTCTTCGGTCGCCTGTTCGAGGGTCCACCCGCAATATTTGGTGCGATAGGCCATCTGAACCATTGAGGCGCGGTTGATTCCGTGGTGGCAGTGAAAATAGATTGGATAATTGTTCGGATCGGCGAGAACCGCGGCGGCCTCATCAAGATGCCGGTTGATCACGCGGTAATCTCCGGTGCCGCGCTCGTCGACGATGGGAATATGCACCCAGCGAAAACCAAGCTCCTTGGCCATCTCGCGCTCTTTGATGGCGAGCGGATGATCGGGAGGGTGAGCCAAGGCGAGAACAGTCTTGAACTTATAGGTATTCGTGAGACGACGCATGGGCCACGACTGTTGCCAAGCGCCTCGGTAGATTTTGCCGGGCACAACCACGGCAAAGCGTTCCGCGAATACGTAATCCCAGCCATGCCTCCAGGCTTGCTGGGCACCGATAACCAAGAGCGCGACCATAAAGCCCCGGCGAATCCAGACACGTTTAGTCGACATGATTTCGAGGGCTCCCGGTCCTTGCGACGTTGCGTCCGTTCGAGGTTGATCGCTAACCCTCTCAAGGCGCGCGGGATGGTAGCAGAGGGCGTGAAAGCCATCAAGGCCGGTCGGTTGAGTCGGTCAACCTTCTCAGATCGTCGAAACGGATGTTGAGCCTTGAGTGATCTTCCTTTTGGAGCGGGCGATGATCTCGGAGGGTTGGCATCGCCAGATTGGGACGATCGTGTAAGATTCGATTGACCCTGCTCGGACGGCGGGACTAGCGCCTCGCGCTGAGGGTGGGTTTTCATCGAGTCGAGGTCAAGGATGACGTCGCGCCGCGCGCTCTGGGGGCTGATTGTTGTTTCGGGGATACTTCGTCTGGCCTGGGCCGCGAGTATCGGGCCTGGAAACGACGAGGCCTATCATTACCTATTTACGATCCACCCCGACCTTAGCTATTTCGACCACCCGCCGATGCTCGCCCTGGTCGAAGCCTTGGGAATCGCGCTGACAACCGGCAACGTCTCGGTTTTCAGCCTGAGGCTGGGGTTTGTTCTGCTTTTCGCCGGCTCAACATGGTTGATGGCACGCCTGACTTCGCGATTCTACGGACCGCACGCCGGGCTGCTTGCGGCATTCGCCCTCAATTTATCGGCTTATCACACGGCGGCGGCCGGAGCGTTCGCGCTCCCCGATGGCCCGCTCCTTTTCTTCTGGCTCCTGACCCTGGATCGACTGACGCTTGCGCTGGGGCTCTCGGATGATGAGCACACGGGGGCTGTCGATTCCGGCAGACTCTGGCCTTGGATCGGGGTCGGCCTCGCCTGGGGCGGCGGGATGTTAAGCAAGTACCACGCGATTTTCCTTCCGGCGGGCGTTTTGCTGTATCTATTGATCGAACCGCGAGCACGGGGCTGGCTTCGAAAGCCGGGGCCTTATGTGGCGGCGCTCGTCGGCCTCATCGTGTTTTCGCCGGTCATCGTCTGGAACGCCTCACATGGATGGGTCTCGTTCTTGTTCCAGGCAGGGCGAGCCGTCGGAGAGTCGAGGTTTCGTCCGGAAGCTCTGCTCGCGGCGATATTCCTTCCCGCTCTGTACCTCTTGCCATGGATTTGGATGCGACTTGTCCTCCTTTTGATGGGGCGGAGCCGGGCTGTTCTCAAAGGAAGCGCGACCGCGCGGGACAAGTTCCTGATCGCCCAGGCCGTCTTACCGTTGGTGACGTTCCTGGCGGTGGCCTGCAAGCGCGCGGTCCTGCCCCACTGGACACTCGTCGGATTTCTCCCTCTGATGCCGATGTTGGGAGAATACTGGGCTCGTGCTTTCGAAATCGACCCGGCGCGGTTTCGTCGGAAGGCGCTGGTCCTGGCCATGTTCCCGCTTTTGATCGCGATCGGCGTTGTTTTTCAGGCGAGAACGGGATTCTTCCAGAAGGGAAGACCGGGGGGAGTCGGGCTAGTCGCGGCGAACCTGGACCCCACGATCGACATGGTCGGTTGGGATGCGATCGCCAAGGAACTTCGCGACCGCGGACTCCTCAACGACCCCAACACCTTTCTTTTCACCTGGCGTTGGTTTGAGAGCGGGCATCTCGGATTCGCGACCCGCGGGACAACGACACCAGTGCTTTGCTATCATGCGTCGGACGCCCGCAGCTTCGCTTTTTGGAGCAAACCCGACGAGTGGATAGGACGGGACGGAGTGCTTGTCCTTATCAATGGAGTGCCCAACGAGCCGGATCGCTTTGCAAGTTGGTTCGAGCGAATCGAGCCGATCGGGGCGTTCGACGTGGTTCGCGCGGGAACGTCGATTCGAAACGTCCAGCTCTTCCGTTGTGTCCGCCAAAAACTTGTCTTCCCGTTCGATGAATTGGGAGCCAAGACCCCAACGGTCTCTGCCAGGTCTGCGAGCCGGGTCGCATCGGGAACTCAAGAGGAGACTGTGCGCTAAGTCTCAACCGCGCGGGGTTTGGCCCGGTTCGGTAGAATTTGGGGTAGCGAAGGTCGTCGTACCCTGGTCGTCGTACCCTCGATGGCGAGTCCGATGGTGGAACGTTGAGGGCAACGGCCGGGTGCCGGAAGCGGGAGCCGAGTCGCATGATCGTGGAGCCGGAAATCCTCGGCGACCGCAAAAGCGGGCCAGTATCCAAGGTTGTCGGTCTCTACCAGATGTTTTTGAGGCGGAGCCTCGAACACTTTTTCCCCGATGGCGTGCTCGATGTCCAAGGCGACCGTAGCTTTATCGAGTGGGATGGCTCATCCTTCCAGCAGAATTATTTGATCGAAGACGATCCCGACGGCATGGGCATGGCCGTCGAGTGGTTCCGAACACGCTACATGTTCCAGCCCGGCAGCCCTACGCCGTTTCTCCCCTCGGAGCGTCGCCTGGTTCACACCGTGCTTCGCGCGCTTGACCTGCGATTTCGAGGGCTTTTCGATCCGGAAGTCGCCCACCGGATCGATCGTTTTCATTACGTGCTCGAAGACCTGATCATCACGGATTACCTCGACCCCGTCGAACCCTATCGCGTCCCGGCCGCGCTTGAGGCGCTCCGGGTCGCCGCGCTCTCGACCTACGAGAACAGGCGCGTTTCCACCGGGGCCTTGCTGCTCGGCACCGACCAAGATCCAGCCTCTCCCCACCGCATCAATCCCGAGGGTGCTCCTCGCTTTAATACCCGCCTGACAGCCATCAAGGGGTTTCACCGGCTTTGTGATGGAATCCGCACCGTCTTCATGGTTGACCGTCAGGGCGAGCTTTCTCGCGCGATCGATATCCATCAGTGGGCCGATCAGACCCAAGGCCTGGAGCCCCC
>JAYVYS010000738.1:0-9085 GCA_043784005.1 Isosphaeraceae bacterium | reverse complement strand
ACGGCCTCATTCGCCCAATTTCTCCACTCAATCGCAAATGGCTTCGATCGGGGGAACTCAAAAGCGCCGTTCCTGCCCGCACAGAGTCCCATTGGGTTCGATTTGGCGAGAAATCGGGTCCGTTCGGGGAAATCGCACGCAGGTAAGGTCGGCGCGGAAGAACCGTGATTTTCCTTCGCGAAGTAACCATCAAGTTGCCAAAGAGCCATTGGAGGAGTCGGCGTTCCCTCCAATAGTGACGACCGCCGATCATTTTCCCCGAGCCTGGACCAGTCGCGTTTCGTTCACAAAGACGACATGCCGCAGGCACGAGTAATGAGTCTGAACGATTGCGGAACGACCTTCCTTCGATAGTATCGAGGAATCCGCACCGACCGGCCTTGGAAACCGTCAGCGATCCCGAGGACCCCAACGGCGCGGCGGACTCGATCTTTTCTCAATCTCCCAAGCGACGAGGAAGAATCGGCTGTCCCCGTTGTTCTGCCCGACGATCTCAACGGCGCGGCGGACACTGTCCTGCCTCAACCCTCCAAACGCTATCAAGGAATCAGAATATCCTCTCTGCCCCCCTCGTCATTATAGCCGGTCGAGCGGGCTGAGAACTCCCCCCGAGGCTCTCTGCAAGACATGTGTGTAAATCATGGTTGTCGCCACGTCTTGATGCCCGAGCAGTTCCTGAACTGTTCGGATATCGGACCCTGCCTCTAACAGGTGCGTGGCGAAACTGTGTCGTAGAGTGTGACAACTCGCGCGCTTCGTGATTCCCGACGCGATCACCGCCTTGCGCACCTCTTTTTGAATCATATTTTCATGAAGGTGGTGCCGGCGCATCGGTGTGGGTCCCTCGACGGGAACTGGCTCGTCGCGAGGATCGACGCTCAAACGACTCGACGGGAACAGAAATTGCCAGGTCAACTCGCGATCCGCCATTGGGAGCTTTTCTCGCAGAGCCGAGGGGAGCCAAACTCGCCCGTAACCATCCCGCACGTCGCGAAGGTGAATCTCCTCCACATGCCGCGCCTGCTCTCGCAACCGTTCCACCAGACGCTTGGGCAAGGGAACCACCCGGTCCTTATCCCCTTTCCCCTCCCTGACGACGATCTGCCCGCGTGCGAAGTCGATGTCTTTAACTCGCAATCGGCAACATTCCAGCAGCCTCAAGCCCGATCCGTACATCAATTCGGCCATGATCCGGTAGACACCGACCATTCTGTCTAACACATCGCGAACCTCGCACATCGAAAGCACGACCGGCAGCCGCCTCGGGCGCTTCGCCCGGACGGCATCGAGTTGCGGAAGCTCGATTTCCAGCACCTTGAGATAAAGGAAAAGAAGCGCGGCCAGGGCCTGGTTCTGGGTGCTCGCCGCGACCCGTCCCTCAACGGTCAGGTGCGTCAGAAACGACTCGATTTCCTTGGCCCCCATGTTCCTCGGGTGCCGCTTCTCATGGAAGCAAATAAAGCGTCGAATCCAGTTAAGATAGGCTTCCTCGGTTCGAATCGCGTAATGCAGCAAACGAAGCTTGCGCCGTACCTGATCCAGCAGCCGTGGCGGCGGAAGAGAGCCTGTCTCCGAGGATTCCGGCATTCGCGCGATTCCCTGCTCCTTTTTGATTGACAACACCCGAATCGACGTGTTACTTATCATCCATAGGGATGTTGATCCGGGCCTCGAAACAACCCGTTGCGGTGTTCATCGTAAGGGTCGTTAGGCAGAATGTCCAGATCGTTTAGGTGGAATGAATTCCGTCGAATTCTTGTTAGGCCGACCGTCCCCGGGCCTGGGGTCTTGCGTCCGCTTGACGCCATTGTTGCGCTCCGCTAGCGTCGATCTTTGTCGATTCGGTGGCGGAGCGTAACCGGTGGCTGCGGCCGGGTCGGTCGCGGCGGTCTAACCGCCAGCTAGGCGGACCGGTTACGGCGGCCTAACCCTTCGGCGTTGAAGCGGCGTGAGTACACCGCCGCTTAACTCCTCATTAGGCGTCACAAATGCGCGCCCTCATGCTGCTGGTTCGAAGCCTTCTCGAAAACGGCTCTGCGCTGGCGCAAAGTGCCACGGATGTTCACTTTCCGCGACCCCAAAGTTAACATCAGCTACGTCGTCGAATCACTCCACGCGTGAGGTTACATCATGAGCATGCTTAACAAGACTTTCACTGCAACTATGCAACGAAGCCCGAACAAGGGCGGATGGACTTACGTCGTTATGCCGGGGTCGTCCCAGTACTTCGGTACACAAGGACTTGTGAAAGTCAAAGGCACCGTCGACGGTCACGCGTTCCAAAGCTCTTTCATGGCCCTTGGCGACGGAACCCACAAGTTGCCCGTCAAAGCGGAGCTGCGCGCAAGCATCGGTAAACAAGCAGGTGACACTGTCACCATCCACTTGACCGAGCGAATTGACGAATAGGTGGCGAATCTAAGCCTACCCCGATCTAAAGTGACGCCTAACCATTCGTTCCAGCGGAGACGAAAAAGGGACGGGAGACGAAAAAGGGACGGAGGGAATAAACAGACGGAGACGAAAAACAGACGAAAAAGGGACGGAGGGAATAAACAGCCGTAGGCGGCATCGAACCATCGGTCGAGGCGAACCGCAGTCGCCGTCGATCGGCTAACTCGGCGCTGCAGCGACCCCGGCCACGGGCCGCGCTCACTCTGATCTCATGTTCGCTGGCCCGTGGCCGGGTCCGCTGAGCTTGGGTCGTTAGGCGGCGAGGGCAAGACCAGATCCGCTCTCCGCTCTGGTGTTCGGTAGGCTACACTGATACGCTCCAAGGGTTGGGACCGTCAGGAGCCGAGCAGCAGCCGGCGTTCATCTGGCCGTTAAAACGGGGTCAGGAACCGTTAATACATCGCGATTCGCTTCCTGACACGATTTCTCGACTGCCTATCTGTTCCTGGCTTAACGGTCCCAGGCACAGTTTTCCGATTCTGGCGATCGCCAGCATTGCGTTGCCGCTCCTCGGCTTCTAGAATGTTTCCATCCTGACACACCAAAGTGCCGACGCCGATACCGTTCCGTACCTGTTCCCACAACGGGTGACGACTCGGGAGGATTTCATGTCCACACCGCGATGGATTCGAGGCTTCATGGGTTTGCTCATGTTGGCGTTGATGGTCGTCACTCCGGCGCGAGGAGACGATCCGGTCAAGACGCCGGATGCGAGTCGTCCGCCGCTGGTGCAACTGACCGCGCAGCAAGACCACCAGCGGATCATGGATCTTCTCCACATCGCATCCCTGCGGCCAGGTGCGAACGGTAACAACCGCCAGGCGGCGAATGCCGCCAATTACGACGAGTCCAAGGCCAACCCCTACCCTGTCTTGCCGGACCCGCTGGTCTTGAAGAACGGGCAGAAGGTCACGAAAGCGGAGACCTGGTGGCATCAGCGTCGAGCCGAAATCATTGAGGACTTCGATCGGGAGATCTATGGTCGGGTTCCTAAAGAAACCCCCAAGGTAAAATGGGAAGTGACCGGCACCACCAACGAAAAGAACGGCGATGTGCCGGTCGTCGTGACGAAACTCGTGGGACACGTCGACAACGCTTCCTGCCTGGAGATCACCGTTGACATTCAGTTGACGCTGACGACTCCGGCCGACGCGGCGGGTCCGGTTCCGGTGATCATGGAGTTTGGCTTCGGCGGTTTCGGCCCCCGACCGGGCGGACCCGGGGCGGCGGGCAAGGCGGCCTTGAAAAAGGCTGTCGGACCCGGTGCTCCAGGGGGCGGCGGGCCGTCCTGGCAACAACAGGTTCTCGCCAAAGGCTGGGGCTATGCGATCATCGTCCCCAATAGCATCCAGGCCGACAACGGCGCGGGGCTGACCAAGGGGATCATCGGCCTGTGCAACAAGGGACAGCCCCGCAAACTCGACGATTGGGGTGCGTTGCGCGCCTGGGCATGGGGAGCGAGCCGCGCCTTGGATTATTTCGAGACCGACAAATCCGTGGATGCGAAGCAAGTCGGCATTGAGGGCCTCTCACGCTACGGCAAAGCGGCGCTTGTCGCCATGGCGTACGACCAGCGCTTCGCCATCGGTTTGATCGGCTCCTCGGGCGAAGGCGGGGCGAAACTCCACCGTCGCAATTTTGGTGAACTTGTGGAAAACGTCGCCGGGTCGGGCGAATACCACTGGGTGGCCGGCAATTTCCTCAAGTACGCCGGACCCCTGACCTGGAATGACCTGCCTGTGGACGCTCATGAGTTGATCGCGCTGTGTGCCCCACGCCCCACGTTCATCAGCTACGGAGCCTCGGAAGGACCCGGAGCGGAAGGCCAGTGGGTCGATCAAAAAGGGAGTTTCATGGCCGGCGTCGCCGCCGGGCCGGTTTTCAAACTCCTGGGCAAAAAGGACCTGGGGACCACCGAGTTCCCTGCGGTGGAGAGTGGCCTGCTTGAGGGCGAACTTGCCTTCCGCCAGCATCGTGGTGGGCACACTGTCGGCCCGAATTGGCCGACATTCCTGATATTCGCCGACCGCTACATCAAGCTCTCGTCTCAACCAACGTCGAATGCTGCGAAGCTCGAATCGCGGTGAAGTCTCTATAAGCCTGCAATCGGAATAGGTGTCAGGATACCTAGAGGCTTTTCAGTTCCTGACGCCTTTTCTGTCTGGCGAGCACTTTGAGGCGATTTCATCGTGGTATGAGAGGCGAAAGGCGCTCGCTGCACAAACTTATTTTTTCGTTTTGTTCACTTGTCTTCCGGGGCCCGAATGTGTGTGGTCCGCTTGACCGATCCTCGCCTGAAACAGTAAGATCCGGGTGGGGTTACGTTTTCCAATTGTGGACGGGCGGCCCCGCGCCCTGCCGGGGTTAAAGGATCTGAGGCGAAGGATGAAAGCTGACGAGCCACGCTCGCCGACCAAGCACGTGCTGGAACATGCCGTCCCCACGGTGATCCACCACCCCGAAGAGGATATGAACAAACTCCGGCGCTGGATCTCCCATGCGCAGGAGAATCCTGTCAAATTCTGGGGAATCGTCGGCGCATTCGCCTTGGGATTGCTCGCGATCAGCGTTATCGGTAGCGGCTTCTCCTTCGGCAAAGCCGCGAAAGACGAAGCCTGGACCGAGCTTGAATCCGCCAAGACCGCGGCGGAACGGGTCGAGATTGCGAACACGTTTCCGAACACCCCGGCCAGCCGTTGGGCGCTCTTACAGGCGGCCACCGAGTATTACAACCAGGGTTTTGCCGAACTGCCAAGCAATAAAGACCTTGCCCTGCCGACTTTAAAGAAGGCCCTGGATCTCTTCCAGAAGGTCTCCGAAGCGGCGGAGCCCGACACGATCCAGGCACGCGCCGCGACGTTGGGTGTCGCCCGGACACTCGAAGCGCGAAATGAGTTGGAGAAGGCGATCAAGCAGTACGAGAAGGTCGTCGCCACCAAGGGCTGGAGTACGACCGAGGAAGGCAAGATCGCTGAGCGCCAGGTTCGATTGCTCAAGACTCCCGAAGCCGCAGCCTTTTACAAAGAGCTTTATGCCTTTAAAGCGGTGACGGCGGAAATTCCCGCCGGCGGCTCGACCGACCTGACCTTTCCGCTGAACTCCCTGGTCCCTCCCCCCGGTTCTAAGTTCACGGGAATGGTTCCAGGTGCTCCACCCATCCCGTTCAACCTGCCGGCGCTGCCGACGACTCTGCCCGCCACCGAAAAGGGAGTCGAGCCGAACCCGGCCCTGGTTCCACCACCTCCCGCCTCGCCGACACCGAAGGATGAACTGCCGACGGACCCCTTCGTCCCCAAAGCCAAAGACGAGCCCAAGTCGGCGGAGCCAACGCCGGAAGGCAAGCCGCCGGAGTCAAAGCAGGAATCGAAGACGGGCCTTCCCTCGGATATCTTCGCGCCCGACGCCAAGAAATAAGGCATTTGGGGCCGTTACGGTTGGACCGGCTCGGTCTTGTTTTCTCCCTTGCCCCTCTCAACCCGAGCCGTCTCCGATGTCTCCCCCAGAGCTTTCAAGCGTCCCCACCGAGTTTGTAGTCAAGGCCCGCATGATCGGAAAGCGGATCGATGCCTACTTATCGAACCGATTTCCGGACTACTCGCGGAGCGTGATCCAAAAAGTCATCGAGGCGCAAGCTGTACACGTCAACGGACTTTCCGTGAAGGCGTCGTACAAGGTTCGACTCGATGACCTGATCCGCATTCGGCTTCCCGAGCCGGTTGACGACGCGCCGGTTCCTGAGGACATTCCGATCAGCGTCATTTACGAAGACGACGCCTTCACTCTGGTGAATAAGCCTGCCGGCATGGTCGTTCACCCCGCGAAGGGGCACTGGTCGGGAACTTTGGTGAATGCCCTTCAGTTTCATTACGATACTCTCTCGACGGTAGGGGGTGAACACCGGCCGGGGATTGTGCATCGGCTTGACCGCGATACGACTGGGCTCTTGCTTGTGGCCAAAGACGACATGGCCCACCGCAAGCTCGCCTCGCAGTTTGAGCAGCGGACGATTCATAAGGAATATCTCGCGATCGTCTCAGGAGTGCCTGATCGCGACAGCGATTTCGTGGAGCGTCCGATTGGCCCGCACCCGACCAACCGTGAGAAAATGGCGATTCGCAACCTGGAGGATGGCGGCAAAGAAGCGACAACGTTCTATGAGGTCCTTGAGCGATTTCCAAATCACGCCCTTGTGCGATGCAAACCAAGGACCGGTCGAACCCACCAGATTCGGGTTCACCTGGCCCATATAGGTCATCCGGTCGTCGCGGATAAACTTTACTCGGGTCGCGATCGCCTGACGGTGGGTGAAGTGCTGGGGCCTTTGGTGTCGAATGCCGATGACGTTCTGATCGAACGGCAAGCGCTCCACGCTTTTCAGCTGAAACTGTCACACCCGTTGACGGGATTGGCTCTGGAGTTTCAGGCGCCTTTGCCCGAGGATATGGAGCGCACCCTCGCGGCTTTGCGTGGTGTTCGCCGCGAGAATGGTTCTCAACGTTGAGGCGAAGAACCATGTCCTACGAGGAATCCTTCCGCAAGTGTACGAAATCCGGTCGCATGACCTGGCACGGGCGCGAAGTGCCGGATGTTTATCGCTCTTACTGGTTAACCGTTGTCTCACATCTCATCACGGTCTATTCCGACCTGTTCATCCCGTGGATTTGTCTCGACTGTAAAGGCGAAGGGTGCGAGGCGGAGATGCCGTTTCGGGAACGGATCTCAACGTGAGTCCGTCGAAAGGTGGAACGAGGCGCGCTGATGGCTAAAGTTCTGGGGTTATCGATTCCAAACGAGGTTGACGAATCGTTTCTTCAGGCCGCCTTCCATTCTGGCATCAGCGTGGGAGAGTGCGCGACCCGCGAACGTCGGCCCGCGGCTCTGACCTCGGCCGGAGAACGCCCTCAAGCGGCGCGCTCGCTTTCTCAATTCCGGCGCGGCCGTCCTGGTGTTTCCGGAAGTCCCCCTTGTTACGAAATGCACATCGAACCCTGTGTCCGTTCACTTCTCCAGGTTTGGAGCGTTGCGTTCAATCTCGATTTCTCCAGCGGATTAACCAAACTGCCAGACGGTTCACCGCTATTCTGTAGTGAGAGGCTGGAGAATCTCGTATAACTAAAGAGGGCTGTCCGCGACCCCGACCACCTGGACCGAATCGGGTCGGAGATTGGTCGCGCAGTCCATGATATCTCAGGTCGAGAGGGTCGTGCTGATGTCCTCGGCGTCGGATCACCAAGCTGGGTCCAAGAACCAGAAGGCCCAGACGTTTTTCCAGTACGGCAACGATGCCGCGATGAAGTCGAATTTTGACTACGCCATCCAGATGTATCAGGAAGCGTGCAAACTCAGCCCCGATACGTTGCTCTTTCGCCAGGCCTTGCGGGGGATCGAACGGCGGAAGTTCGATAATGACCCGCACAAGGTCGGTCGGCTTGTCGGCACTCGCACGCAGCCGATCAAGCTTCGCGCCAAGCTCGCCAGGAGCAATAGCCAATGGTCGCATGTCATTGAGGTCTGCGAAGAGGCGTTCGTCTACAACCCATGGGATGTCGGTGCCGCCCGCGAGGCGGCCGATGCCGCGGAACAGCTGGACTTCAAGGAGTTGGCTCAGTGGTTCGTCGAGTCCGTCCAGAACGTGGCGACCGATGCCGACTTCTTCTGGTTCGCGGCACATATCCACGAGATTAACAACGCCTGGCCCAAGGCGATCGCCGCTCTCGAACGGGTCATGAAGATTAACCCAAACGATCAGGACGTCCGCAAGAAGATCAACGCGCTGGCGGCGAGTGCCACCATTCAGCGTTCCGGTCTGGGAGATTCACTCCAGAAAAGAGAGGCGGCCGCCAAGGCCGAGGAATCCCGTGCGAAGGAAGCTTCGGCGGGACTCGATGAACTCAAGCAACCCCAGTTCACCCCGGAAGAACGCTGGATCAAGGATATTCAGGAAAACGCCACGAGTGTCGGTCCCTACCTCCAATACGGCGAACATCTGAGGTTTCGAGGGCAGCTCGACGAGGCTGAGAAGTTGCTTTCCAAGGGGCTCAAGGCCGTTCCCGAAGATCCTTCTCTGAAGATTCTTTACGCCGAGGTTCAAGTCGCCAGAATCCAGCGCGCACAAGCCTCCTGGACAAGAAAGTGCAAGGAACGGCCCGACGATATTGAAGCCAAGGCCAAGCTCGATCAGTTGAATGCCATGCTTGTCGATTATGAAATCGAAGAGTATCGACGACGTATCAAGCTTCAGCCCGGAGAGTTTAACCTCCATTATGAACTAGGCTTGCGGCTGGCCAGGACTGGCAACCACAAAGACGCGATCGCCGCTTTCCAACAAGCCCGATCCAGCCCGACCCTGAAAGTCGAGGCGCTTCATCAAGCGGGGCTCAGTTTCGAGGCCGTCGGCGCGCTCAAGCTTGCCGAGCGAAATTATCAAGACGCGCTCAAAGCCGCTGAACCCGACGATGTTTCCATCCTGAACGCCCTGCACTATCGGCTTGGGCGGGTGTATGAAGCGATGGGGAATTCTCAGGGAGCCGAGGAGCATTACAACGAGGTCGCCGCCAACGATTATGGCTACCTCGACGTCGCGCAACGGCTCAGTGGCTTGAACTGATCCCCAGGTTTATGATACAGTCCT
>JAYVYS010000737.1:0-8257 GCA_043784005.1 Isosphaeraceae bacterium | reverse complement strand
GCCCACCGTTTCACTGCGCAATTCTGACCTACGACGAGGTCTACGGAGACATCCCCGGTGCGAACGGCGATCCCAAACTTTGCAGCCTGGGCGAGACCGTCATGCCGAACCACCGCAAGCTCGCCCTCGAATTCACTCTTTTCGACAACGCCTATGTTTCCGGAACCAATAGCGCCGACGGCCATGCGTGGTCAACTCAGGCGTTCGCGAACGAGTACCTCGAACATTTTTACGTCGGCTACTCGCGCAGCTATCCCGACGACGGAGACGACCCGATGGCACTCTCCAAAGCCGGGGCGGTGTGGGACGCGGCTCTCGCCAAGGGCCGCACACTTCGCGTTTATGGCGAATTCTGCGACGAGAAGCTCGCCAAGATCGAACCCCAGCCCAAGGATTGGTTTGAAGTTTGGCAAGATCGCAAGGATGGCACGAAGAAGTTCAAATTCACGTCGGATACCCTCATCCCGAGCCTGAAATCGCACATTAACCGGGAGTATCAGTACTGGCCCCTTTTCCAGAGCGACCAGCACCGCGCTGACATTTTCATCAAGGAATACGAACAGTTCAGCCGCGAGCATCGCGTGCCGAACCTGATGGTGATGAGCCTTCCTTGCGACCACGGCGAGGGGGCGAATCCCATCTATCCGACCCCTCGCGCGATGATGGCCGATAACGACCTGGCGCTCGGAAGAATCGTCGAGGCCGTCTCGAAGAGTCCGGAGTGGAAAGAGACGTGCATCATCGTGATCGAAGACGATGCTCAGTCCGGACCCGATCATGTGGACGGACACCGGACGGTGGTGATGGCGATCAGCCCGTACACGCGCCGCAAGTTCGTGGATTCGAGCTTCTACAACACGGCGAGCTTGATTCGATCGATCGGAATGATGCTCGGTTTCGATCCCTTGAACCGGTTCGACGCGATGGCGGACCCGCTGGCGGCTTGCTTCAACAACGCCATCGATTTGACACCCTACCGCCACGTCGCGAATCACGTCGCGCTCGACGAACGGAATCCGTCGGGCAAAAAAATGACGTCGGCCGAAAGATACTGGATGGAAAAGACGCTCGAACTCGACTGGAGCCACATCGACGCCGCCGACCCCTACTGGCTCAATCGCATCAATTGGTACAGCGTGTTCAAAGGGACGCGCGACTATCCCGGACGGCCCGGTGAGAGGCCCGGAATGGATGGCGACGCGGATTGATCCGCGCGACCTACGCCATCATCCCCCCGTCCAGCACCATGGCGTGCCCGACTGTAAAGCTTGAGGCATCCGAGCAGAGCCAGAGCACCGCCGCGGCGATTTCCTCGGGGCGGCCCATCCGTTTGAGGGGGATTCGCTCGATCATCCGCTTCATGACCTTGGGGTCCTCCTCCAACCCCTTGAGAATCGCGGTCTCGGTCCAGCCGGGACAGATCGCGTTCACGCGTACCCCATACGCGATGTATTCGAGCGCGGCGGTTTTCGTCAGGCCAATCACGGCGTGCTTGCTCGCCACGTAAGGGCCGAGTGTGGGAGAACCACGAAGACCCGCGACCGAAGCGTTATTCACGATGGCGCCGCCGCGTTGTCTGAGCATCACGGGGATCTCGTGCTTCATGCAGAGGAACACGCCGTCGAGGTTGACAGCGATCACCTTGCGAAAGTCGGCAAGTTCCCACTCGTGGACGGGACGGCGCCCGCCGCCGATCCCCGCGTTATTAAAGGCGCAATCGATGCGACCGAACGCGTCGATAGAAGCGTCGATCATCGCCACGACCTGAGACTCGTCTGACACGTCCACCGCGACAAACGTGGCTTCGCCTCCGCCGGCTTTGATCATTTCCAAGGTCTGAAGTCCTCCTTCCGGACTAAGGTCGGCGACAACCACCTTCGCTCCTTCGCTGGCAAACGCCAGGGCCGTCGCGCGGCCGATCCCAGAGCCGCCTCCCGTGACCAGAGCCACTTTGCCCGCGTAGATGGAGGACATGAGATTGATCTCCCTTTGCGAATGACGGACGGATTAAGGTCACCGTTGTAACCGTCGCGAGGAATCGAGGCCAGATGTATCGAGAGTTCGAAAGCAAGGTCCCATTTCTGGAGGATTTGTCGTGTTATGATTGGTAAGGACGCGGAACGCGAAGTTAGCGCGCCGTGCGATGGGATCGGCAGGTGTGTTGGATAAGGGGCCGCGCGATGTCGGAAAACGGGACGGAGGTCGTCAGGCTGTCGGAACTCATCGACGGCCAAGAGGCCCAATGCTTCGCGGCGCTCGTGAAGAAAGTCAGAGGGAAAACCTACAAGAACGAGACTTTCCTGAAATGCTATTTTCGCGACAAATTCGTCACCCTCGAAGCGCCGGTTTGGGCCGACTCGCGGTTCCTCAAGCAGGCCGAAACCTGGGGTGAAGGATTGGCGTATCGTCTGCACGTTCGAGCCTCTCTCAGTCCCAAGTACGGCCTCCAACTCGAAATCATCAACATTCGTCCCGCCGTCGAAGCCGACGCCGTGGATGGCTACAACTTCTTCGATCTCGTCGAGAGCAGCGAGCGCGACCCTGATGATCTCCTGGCGAAGATCCGCGAAATTATTGAGAAATGTATCGATGAAGTTCCATTGAAGACGCTTGTCGTCAACTTGCTTGACGACAACGCCGAGCTTTTCAAAAAAATGCCCGCGGCGCAGAGTTTTCACCATAGTTACACCTCCGGCCTGATCGAACACGTCTGGAGCATGACGCGCGTCGCACAGTTTCTCGCCGGGCATTATGCCAAGTATTACCGCCATCTGAACCCGCCCTTGAACAAGGGCGTGGTTGTCGCGGCGACGGTTCTTCACGACATCGGCAAACTCCGTGAACTCGACTACCATCCCGTCGAGGCGAAATACACTACCGAAGGTTGCCTGATTGGTCATGTACTGATGGGTCGCGACATGGTTCGCGAAGCGGCCAGGCGGATCGAAGGCTTTCCCGAAGAAACTCTTCTGCAACTGGAGCACGCGATCCTCGCCCACCACGGCAGGAAGGAATATGGCGCGCCGATCTTACCCCAAACAATCGAGGCACTCCTGGTCTCCTATATTGATGATCTCGACGCCAAGATGAACATCGCGGCGAAACACAGGCTCAGTTCGACAACCAAGGACGCATTTACCGATAAGGTCTACGCGCTCGATAATCGTCGGTTCTACAAAGGCATCCCTATCGAACCTGATAACGACGAAGATCTCGATCCGGCCTGAATCGGCCAGGACCGGGGTCGCCAGGGGGTTGGCCAGGGGACGCTCACCACATTACAATCCGAGGGTAGGAGTCGATTCTTGTCGGCGTCGCCTTGTCTTGTGAACGACAAGGCGGTTCGGGAGCGTTCCCGACTGGGCGACAGGTTTCCGCTTTTTCCAACCCTGTGCGAGACACTCTGATGACTTCGATCCGCAAAGCCTGGTGGGCCGCTCTAGCATCGACCGTTTTGGTTGTCGGCTGCGGCGGTGAAGAATCGACCCCGGTGGCCTCCGCGAATCCGAGCCCCGGGATGGCCCCGGCCCCTTCTCCGGGCGGTCCGGAGATGAAGAGCGAACCCAAGGCTTCTCCGGCACCAGAGAAAAAGGACGACGCTCCCAAGGCCGAGATGCCCAAGGTCGACGCTCCCAAGGTCGACGCTCCCAAGGTCGACGCTCCCAAGACGGAGGAGCCGAAGGCCGACGGGAAGAAGGTCGACGCCTCCAAACTGTCTGGCGATGAGCTTGCCGAGATCAAGAAGCTTCCCGTCGACGATCAGGAGGCTGCCATCAAGCAGCTTGCTTGCCCGGTCAGCGGCGAACACCTCGGAGAAATGGGTGTTCCGCTTAAGATCAGCTCCGAGGGAAAGAGCTTTTATATCTGCTGCAAAGGGTGTAAAGAAAAGGCCGAGTCCGACGCGAAGGCGATCCTCGCCAAGATCGGGAAGTAAAGTCGAAAGTCTGCCGAGAACCCTCACCCCGTCTCCAGGTCGATCGCGACCTGGAGGCGGGGTTGTTTGTTGAATTCCGACTATTGCAATTCGCCCGTCCAACGGGGATCGAGACGACGCATCAAGGGGCGATCGTCGCGCCCTTGCATCCCGCATTTCTTGAAGATCTCATGGGCCCGAGCGAGCTTGTCGCGATCGAGACCGACTCCCAATCCGGGACCGATCGGCACGGCCATCGAGCCGTTTTTGATCGCGAGCTTGGGGCCTTCAATCAGGTCGGCATCATCGGGCAGCCACGGATAATGGGTGTCGCTCGCACAGGTGATCTGGGGAATGGTCGCGCCGAGGTGAATCATCGCCGCCATTGTCACTCCCGTATGATTGTTGCTGTGCTGGCTCATTCGCCAGCCGATCGCGTCACAGACCGGGCCGAGGGCAAGGCAGCCGGAAAACCCGCCGAAGTAATGATGGTCGGCGAGCAAGACATCGATCGGTTTGACGCGGAATGCTTCCTCAAGATGATCGAAGCGGGTTACACACATGTTTGTACTCATCTTCAGGCCCGTCTGGCGGCGAACCTCGGCCATCGCGGCCTGACCGGAAACGGGGTCTTCGTAATACTCCATCGATAGGGCTTTGAGATCCTTGCCGATCCGAACGGCCGTCGCGGTGGT
This sequence comes from Isosphaeraceae bacterium, assembly GCA_043784005.1. Lineage (GTDB taxonomy): Bacteria > Planctomycetota > Planctomycetia > Isosphaerales > Isosphaeraceae > JAYUFP01. Next base: position 3,649 of record JAYVYS010000737.1, on the reverse strand, counting down.
CCAGCGCCCGTTAGGATCGATCCGTAAGAGTGCCCCCGGGGCGAGCGTCGCCGACATCGCGGTCATCGCCTCGCGCTCGATGTCCGGCGTGAGCACGCCTCCCTTGAGCTTGAAGACCTTGAAGCCCCACTTGCGCTCGAAGCTCCGGGCGAGTTCGGCCATCGTCGCGGGAGTGCGGATCTCCCCCCATGAGTCGAGTGACTTCGAGCCGGTTCCGCGCGCATCGACCATGTGAGGATCGGCGAGCACGATCGGGTTGTCCGCGGCGTAGCGGAAGAAGAGATAGGCCGCGAACTCGACGGGGTCCCGCACCGGTCCGCCGAGGAACTCGCAGAGCCTTCGTCCCGTCGCTTTTCCGCAGGCGTCCAGACAGGCCAGTTCAAGCCCGGCGTAACACCCCGGGCCAAGCTTCATCAACTCGCGAGCGAAGCCACGATAGGCAAAGGCCGACTTGCCGACGACATGCTCGCGCGCCCGTTCGAGGGCGTTCGTCATCCCCTGGCCACCGATAGTCTCGCCGAGACCGACTATGCCTTCGTCGGTGGTGATCTCGACGATATTGCGGAGGAAGTAAGGTCCGTGACAGCCTCCCGAGAAAAGCAGAGGCGGGTCGGGCAACGCGACGGGCGTGACCTTTACTGCGGTGATCTTCAACGATCGGGCTTCCGAACCCGAGGGCGCGACAAACCCACTCGCCTTTCCCGACCCAAGAGAGTGAGCAAGTCCTCCCAGGGTTCCCCAACGCAACACGTCGCGGCGGTTCGGAAGCATGACGCGAGTCCTTCAGGAGTGGCGAAGCGAACGAGATGAGGTTGCATCGCGTCAACGTAACTCGCGCGGGGCAACTCTGCCATAAGAAACAGTCCGTGAATCACTTCCTGGTTTCCATGGTGATACACTTTTATGGTGCCACAGGTTGTACTCGGCTCCAATCTTCGAATGACGATGGCGAAAACCCGGGGCGAGTACGACCCGGGGCACCCGACAATGGATTTCCTCATCCAGATTCATCGTGTCTGAGATGGCCGAACACGTCCGAAAAAGCTCGATTGCAGGTCGACGAACTATAGACCTCTCTGGAAGTCTCGCACATCATCGAGACTCGGTTGCCAATGAGCTGGCAAAGAGAGGATGAACCCGCGATGAATTTCTCGATGAGCTTACCCGGGGACAAGCCCGATCGATGCCCCGTTTGTGGAACGGGCGTACGAGGCGCGGCGTGTCCCCAATGCGGGCATCTGCTCTGGTTCGCGTCGCGGCAAATCGGCGACCTCACGATCATCCAACTTACCGACACACGAGCCGCCGTGATGGAATTACTCGACTTGCTCGATAACGCCGTGATTGACGGCATGATCGGTCGACTGCTGATCAATTTCGGATGCATCCAGCAAGTATCGAGCGCGGCCCTCGGCAAACTTATCAAACTGATGAACCGGGCCGACGCGGTCCGAGGGCATCTCGCGCTTTGTGGACTCCACGCCGATCTCAGACAGGTCTTCCGAATCACCAGGCTCGATCAGATCTTCGCCATCTACGAGAACGAACCGGATGCCCTGGAGTCTTTTGGAGTGCAGAACGGTGGGCAATTTCCTGTCCACTGAAGGATCGCATGCGAATTCTTTGGAGCGCGACGGCTTTTGAACGTTTTGGCTCAAACGTGTGCAAATCTCTTAAGCACGTCCGGAAGCGGGAACGAGCTTCACGCACTCCAAAGAATTGTTGTGGCCGAGTACGAGTTATTTCAGCTCGATCAGGTAGTCGCCTTTATCCGCGGCGACCTCGACCTGAAGCTTCGAGGAACTGTAATTCCGAAACCTCACCGGCACGGCTTCCTTGCCCGCCTGACTCGTGCTGGAAAAGCCGACCCGGTTGACGCCGATCACCGCCCCGTCTCCTGCTTTGTAGGTGGTCAGAACGAAGGTTCCATCAGGCTCGATCGTTCCATTCGCTTCACGACCACCGCTTTCAGGTTCGAAGGAGATTGAGCCCCGGGTGAGGGGAATGCCTTTGTAGGTAGCCTTTCCCTTGACCGGCGCGGTTGACACGCTCAGCGACGCGGAACTTCCACCGCAGCCCCCGAATCCAACAAGGGCGAACAAGACCAAGCATGTCGAGGCGGCAACGCCAGCGCGCATCAAATATTCTCCCATAAAATGCGAAGCCAAGTTCCTTAATGGGAACCCGTCTCCGCAAGCGTTCGTACGTGCATGAACGAAAAAGGGGAACGGAAGCCGGTTATATTCATCCGATCAATACTGATCGGATGAGAGGACTTCGCCGCCGCCGATCGTTCCGAGAGATCGCCAGACGACGGGGCTGACCGAGTTTTTGATGAACCTGACGCTGCCGTCGCCGAACAACGTGTTCACACCGCCGGCATGGTAGCTGCTGGCGGCAAGAGACATGTAGGTCGGGCCGCCGTCATTCTCATTGATGGAATCCCAGTCCATGGAGACAGTCTTACCGGTGATGGTGGTGCCGGTCGCTCGGCTAAGGGCCGTCGCGGGCGAGCCGGGGGGCATCGCGGTGGTGAAGCCCGAATAGTAAACGCCGCCATTGCACCAGCGCGTGTGTCCAATCGGTCCACCGGCTTTGATCTTACTCGAAGCAGTAAAGCACGAGGCGATGAGCGCGGCGAGAGCGCTTGTGGAATTGGCACCAGGGGCCGGAACGTTGGTCGGCGTGAAGGTCCCCACACTGGCATCCGAGGGGGCCGCTGGTGTGTTCAGGCAACTTCTCATCTGGGCATGACCGATATAACCTTCCGAGATGGCCAGCGAGTTGCTGGTTCCGTCCGTCATCATCGCAATCGACCGCGAGTAGTTCGGTCCGAACATGGACTTGTTCATCGGGCCGACGGAGTTGGTCGCCCCCCAGTTGATCTGGAAGACGAACCAGTCACCATCGCAGGTGCCGTAACTCATTGTGGCGAAGAGGGTGCTGCCGAGTGAGCCGTCGTCAATATGCGAGACCGGATCGCTTGGGCAAAACAGGAGATTCAGCGGTAAGATGGCCACCGTGATATTGTCGGCGGCACTGTGCGTGAGGCTGAAATTGATCGAATTGTAGAAACCACCCTGTTCAAGGAAGGGGGACATCCGCGCGAAGGCGCTCCATGACGACACAAAGGCATACGTGCCCGGCGAGCCCGAGGTCGAGGGGATCAAAGTCGTCGTCGGTGGGAAGACGCTATTCGTGCTCTCGTAGTTGTGGAGCCCCAGCCCGAATTGCTTGAGGTTGTTGACGCACTGAGCCCGGCGCGCCGCCTCTCGGGCACTCTGGACGGCGGGAAGCAACAGAGCGATCAGAACCGCGATGATGGCGATGACAACGAGCAGTTCAATGAGCGTGAAGCCCGAAATTTGGAACCGACGTCGAACTTTGATACGGTTCATAGGATGTTAGACTCAAACGAGAGGGATTGGTGTGCGGGAAGAGCCGATGCGAAGCCGCGAAATATGCGAATACCAGTCGCATCGCCATCATCCAATGCTCTCAGGAGCTAGGCATCCTAAAGAGACCTCGAGAGAATTCCGTGAACCCGATGTGAGTTTTGGCCTGCCCCCCAAAACCTGGTCCAGTCTTAATGGGAATCGTACAACTGGCAGAGAGCCAGGGAGCGACCCATGCGAAAACGACCAGGTCC
>JAYVYS010000736.1:0-4969 GCA_043784005.1 Isosphaeraceae bacterium | reverse complement strand
CGGCAAAGGCGCGGCCCATGTTCACTTACTAGGCGCGGACGGCCCTCCTTCGCCCAAGACGCCTCTGTTTCTGCGAAGTATTCCGCTCGAAAAGGCGATTCACCCCGATACGATCCTGGCCACGACGATGAACGGCGACCCCTTGCCCGAGCTTCATGGCGGGCCGGTGCGGCTGGTGGTTCCCGGCTGGGCTGCCAATCATTGGTTGAAATGGGTTCGATCGATCCATGTGTCTAAAGTCGAAGCGCCAGGATTTTACATGCAGACGGGCTACCGGATGCCCAAGAGCCCATCGCCCCCCGAAGTCGTGCTCAAACCCTCGGATCTCAAGCCGGTCACCGCGCTCAATGTGAAGTCGCTCATCACCTGGCCGCTCGAAGGGTCCATCCTTCGCGCCGGGGCAAATCAAGTGCGAGGGGTTGCCTGGACCGGCGAAGGGCGCGTCACCCACGTTGAAGTCGCTACGCAAACCGGTGATCAGCGGGCGATCATCTGGGTGCCCGCGACTCTTGAGGGTGAGCCGAAGCCCTGGAGTTGGAGACGTTGGCGGATGGAGTGGAACGCCACGATCAAGGGGCGAACCGTTCTACGATCGCGTGCGACCGACACAGACGGCGAGACGCAACCCGAGACAACCCCCTGGAATAAAAGCGGATACCTATGGAACGGGATCGACCGCGTCACCTGTGAGGTGGGATGACAATCATGATGAGCTTGCACTCGCGACATGGACGATCTGCTTTTCTGTGTCTGATCATCGGTGTCGGCTTATTCTGGAGCATGATGAGCATCGCGGCCGGACCGGACGACGACCCCGAAGAACGTGAATTTCTTCGCGCGACCGCGCAAAGAGCAGTCCTTGAGAATTGCACGATCTGTCATTCCCACGATCTGATCGTAAGCCAGCGTTTGACTAGCCCCCAATGGAAGGCTGAGGTCGAAAAGATGATCGGCTGGGGATCGCCGCTTCCGAAGGACGATCAAGCGAAAGTCGTCGCTTATCTCGCGGAGGAATACGCCTTGACGTCCGTTCCGTTGAAACTCACGACGCTAAGCCTGCGCGAGGCGACCGAACCGGGACGGCCGGAGTCTCGTGGAGAGAGTCGGTTCCGCGACCTCTCGATTCCGACGAGGGTGCTGGTGGACGGACGAAAGTCCTACGTGAAAGACTGTGCGAACTGCCATGGAATCGATGGCCAAGGGGCCGAGCTTGGCCCCAATCTGGTCGAAAAGGCCATCCTTTCACGCCCCACGGAGTTCGCAAAAATCATCGAGACAGGGAAGGGCCGGATGCCCGCTTTTGGAAAGCGTGTGGACCCGGACACAACCATCCTCATCTGGCTGCGTTCCCTCCGATACGCGCCGCCAGCGACGAATGGATTCTCGGGGCCTCAAAAAGGCGTGCTGAACCTTCACCCCCGGGATCGAACGAACGTCCACACTACGGGGACTGTTCCAGCGTCAGCCGGTGATGGGTAAGGTTCTCGAATCCGGCGGGTGTGACGAGGTAATTCCGCTCGAACCGCATTCCCCCGACCCCTTCGATAAACAATCCGGGCTCGATGGCGACGACATCACCTTCCACGACTTGCTCGTCACTTTCACTCACAAAATACGGCGGTTCCGGGTGGCTGAGCCCCAGGCCGTGACCCGTATGTGACTTGTATGCGTGGCCGAATCCCGCCGCCTCTGCCACGGCTTTCGCAGCGCGATCCACTTCACGTCCAAGGACGCCCGGCTTCAATACCGCCTCGGCGGCCGCCAGGGATTCGAGGCATGTTTTGAAAAGGTCGCGCTGGGCCTGTGTAGGAAGCGAGCCCACCGCGAACGTGTTTGTAAAATCCCCGCGATAGCCGTGGACGATCACCGAGAAATCGAGGAGTAGCAGGTCGCCCATCTCAATCACACGGGAGGTCGGCGGGCCGCCGCGCTCCGTTGCCACGCGAGGGCCGGCGACAAAATCGCCATAGACGATCACGGCATGGCCCACCGACTCATTCGCCGCGCGTTGAATGATGTTGTAAATGTCGTGCTCGGTCATCCCAGGCCTAGCCTGCTGCAATGCCGCCGCGTGGCCCGCTTCTCCCGCGCGCATCGAACGATGAAGGACGGCGATCTCGTCGGCGTCTTTGCTTCGCCTCATTGCCCGCACGGTCGTATCCAGTCCGATCCAGAAATCCTCGCAGCCGGTCTCAAGAAACCCTTCGAAAACGGCCTGAGGCACACTTGACTCTTCAAGGGCGACGCATTTCCTTTTGATCTTTCCGATCCTCGCAACGGCCGTTTTCGCGAGCATGGCGCGACGATGGGGGGCGGGGTGCTTGCCGTCGTACCAGGTCGGTCCGCAAATTTCATCGACGTGTGCTTGTTCCAAGAACACGTTAACCATGCTATCGCCGATCAAGATCGATCGATCGCGCTCCAGAATCAGGACGGCCGAGGCGTCGGATGTCCTGAAGACGAAAGGAGACGGAGCATAGTTCGCGAAGTAGATCACACTTTGCGGGTCGGCCAAAACAAGGGTTTCGACATCTTCCGGCACCTGCTGCCAGAGCCTCTGGCGACGTGAGGCGCATCCTTCGGGGGTGAGCATCGTGAACCTCGTGAAACCAACAGAACGACTCTCAGCCGTTGACGAAATCGGCAGAGCCCTTCGAATCGCAATCCCGGTATCGATCGTTGAGTCGCGAAGTTCTCAGGTTATCGGAGGAGACTTAGTCCCATTGGATTCCATTTCGGTGTTCTAAAAGCCCGAATGGGGTCGGAATCCCTTGTTTACCCGAATTGACTTCGCCCCGCGACTCGCTGACACGATAACGGTTGCATGGGGCAACTCTCAAGCCGTTGTGATCCAAACTCATGAAGGAGGCTTCCCCTTGACCCGCCTTTCCGCCGTGAGGTGTCGCACGATGGGAAACGAGGCCTCCCCTTTTTTTCGTGGCGAAGCGGACGCGGAAAGATTATCTTAAACAATTGTGATGCGTGCGACGCGAAAGTCCTCGGTCCCGATACAGACAAGCCGACACCCCACCGCAGCCCTACATGCGACGACGACCTTGATCGTCGAGGTCCGCAATTTGGCCTCTCAAGAGTTTTACCCTCGAAGTTGAAGCCGTTCGCAACTGAGTTCAGGTTCAAAGTCGAGACGAGCCGGTGGATAGTCACGATAGGAGCCTCTCCCGATGTTCAGCCGCAAGTTCTCATTCCGAGGAGTCGGGTCGCTCCTGACCTTGGGTTTGACGTTCGCCCTGCTCGCCTCGATCGTGAACGCCTCGACGGATGACGTCGCGACAAAGCCCGCTGACGCAACCGCTGGCAAGATTAGCTATTACAAGCAGGTCCGGCCGATTTTCCAGGCCAACTGCCAGGGGTGCCACCAGCCTGCGAAGGCGGGCGGTGGTTACGTCATGACGCGATTCGACCGGCTCCTCGCCGGCGGCGACTCAAAGGAAGCCGCGGTCATCAAGGGAAAGCCCGATGAAAGCCACATTATCGTCCAGATCACTCCGGAGGGGGGTAAGGCGGAGATGCCCAAGGATAAGCCGCCGCTGACCCCCGCAGACCTCGAAACCATCAAAAATTGGGTCGCCCAGGGGGCGGAAGACGATACACCGGCGGCGGCCGTGGTTCGGTTTGATCAGGACCACCTTCCGGTTTACTCGCGGAATCCTGTTCTGACGGCGATGGATTATTCACCGGATGGCATGATCCTCGCCGTCGGCGGGTTCCACGAGGTCCTGCTTTGGAAGGCGGACGGATCGGAGTTGATCGCCAGGCTTGTCGGACTCTCCGAACGGATCGAGTCCGTTCGTTTCTCGCCGAAAGGCGACCGACTCGCCGTCACTGGCGGTCAGCCCGCGCGAATGGGTGAAGTCCAGATCTGGGATGTCGCGAAGAAGAAACTGACTCTCTCGGTCCCCGTCACCTACGACACGACGTATGGCGCAAGCTGGTCGCCCGACGGAACGAAGATCGCGTTCGGATGCGCCGATAACTCGGTGCGCGCGATCGATGCCAAGACCGGCGAGCAGATGCTCTTCATGGGCTCGCACAATGACTGGGTGCTCGAAACGGCGTTCTCGAAGGAAGGGACTCACCTCATCTCGGTTGGCCGCGATATGACCGCCAAGCTGACCGAGGTAGCCACTCAGCGCTTCATGGACAACATCACGTCGATCACGCCCGGAGCGTTGAAAGGTGGACTCGCGTCGGTTTCCCGACTCCCCAAGCGGGACGAGATCCTCGTCGGCGGGTCCGACGGCGCTCCCAAGCTCTATAGAATCTTCCGCGAAACCCCTCGAGTGATCGGTGACGACGCCAACCTGATCGGAAGCTTCAGCGCCATGCCGGGCCGGATCTTCAGCGTCGCCATGAGCGCCGACGGAAAGCGTTTCGCGGCGGGAAGTAGTCTCGACTCGAAGGGACAGGTCGACATTTACGACTATACTTTCGACTCGTCGACCACCTCCGACCCGATCAAGAAGATTCTTGCCAAGGACGGACCCGCGCGGTCGGTTCAGGAACGCGCGGAATTGGACAAGACTCAGCGCGATTCCGTGAAGAAGTTGGCAAGCGTCAATGGCTTGACACCGATTTACGCATTGGCCTTTCAGCCCGACGGCAAACGGCTCGCCGCGGCGGGGGGAGACGGCCTGGTCCGCCTCCTCGAACCGGAGACGGGCAAAATCATCAAGGAATTCGCCCCCGCTCCCGTCTCGGCTCCGACGATCGCGACGACAGCCGCGACAGTCGCCACCATGCCACACCTCGAAGAGGCCGTCGCCAAAGAATTGCTTCCGGAAGGGGCGAGCGTCGAACGATTGAGCGTGGAACCCGGTTCGATCCGGCTCCGTTCGCCCTTCGAGACCGTTCAACTCGTCGTCTCCGCCAAAATGAACTCGGGCGAGACGATCGATGTGACCCGAATGGTGGATTCCGAATCCACGAGTAAACTTGTGGAAGTGAGTAC
>JAYVYS010000735.1:0-3926 GCA_043784005.1 Isosphaeraceae bacterium | reverse complement strand
CAAAACCTGAATCGGTTTCTCCGATTCCTGCCGATTCGCCAAATTTCGCCCCCGACCTTTTCGGTGCGGAACTTTGAGAATTGTTCGCGACATTCGGGTTGACCGTTTTTGAGAAAACCATAAAGTCCGTGCCTATCGGGTCTGCACAGACTCAGAGCCAGGCATTCCACATGGATGTGGGGCCTGCGAGCGAGAGTGTTCAAATGGCGAAAGACGTGCCCGGGTTCTCGGGGCCGTCGGGGATTCTCCCCCAGCGCGACGCAAGGAGGCAGGTCGATGCTTGCGACAGACCTAAGGCGCGTCCGGACGATTGCCGTCCTGGCTGCGGGAGGAGTGATGGCGCTGAGTCTGGTCGGAGCCGCGGCTCCCAAGAAAAAGCGCGTGGAACCGCCTCCGCCCAAGGTCGAAGAAACCGTCGGCGACCTTGCCTACATTGTAAGTAATACCGAGACCAAGCTCGAAGGCGTCGGCCTGGTCGTCGGCCTGGATAGTACGGGTGTCGACGCGCCTCCGTCGTTATACCGCAACAAGCTCATCGACGAGATGCGTAAGGCGCAAGTCGAGAACCCCAATGGGATTCTGAAAGACCCGCGCGTATCGATGGTGATCGTCCGGGTTAGTGTGCCCGCCGGCGTCTCTCCGTCCGACCGCCTCGACGCCGAGGTCGAATTGCCTGCGAATTGCGGCACGACAAGCCTTGCCGGGGGATATCTTCTTCAGTGTCGGCTTCGTGAAGTGCTGGTTCTCGGTGGTTCTCTCAAGGAAGGGTCGGACGTGGCCTTGGCCCAAGGCGCGGTATTCACGGGGACCGCCGCCGAGCCGACCAAGCTCAAAGTGGGACGGGTTCTTGGTGGCGTCCGGGTCAAGAAAGAGGTCCCCTTTCAACTCATCCTCAAGGAGAACCGGAAGAGTTTTCGGACTTCTGCGATTCTGGAAGGTGTGGTGAACTCACGGTTTCCGCAGACCGAGGGCGTGAATCAGAAGGGCGCGGCACTCGCCAAGACGGATCAGTTCCTCGTTCTCAAGATCCCTCGGGTTTATCACCAAAACCAGGACCGGTACTTCCGGGTGGTCAAGCTCTTGCCGATGGTTGACAATCCCGCGATCCGCGCCCAGCGAACGGCGGTCTGGCGGCAGCTCCTCCTTGACCCCACGACCGCCGGGATCGCCGCGCTGCGATTGGAAGGTCTGGGAGTGACCGCAGCCGATGCGCTCAGGGCGGGATTGGAAAGTCCCAATTCTCAGGTCAAGTTCCTTGCCGCCGAGGCCCTTGCCTACCTAGGAGACGCCGCGGGGGCGGATGTCCTCTCCGAGACCGTTCGCAATCAGCCCGAGTTCCGGGCTTACGGACTCGCCGCGCTCGCCGCGATGGATCAGGAAGTCGCCAGCATCAAACTCCGTAAGTTACTTGACGAGCCCAACATCGAAGTCCGCTACGGTGCGTTCAACGCCCTCCGGACGATCGGCGACGACGCCTTCCTCGGTCACGTCCGCATCCTTGATGAGCCAAAGGTCGATCCGGTCGACATCCAGGAGGGCGACAACATGGCCGTGTCGATCGCCCGCAATGCCAGCCGGCACCGAAAGGAAGATCCGTTCGCGCTCTTCCTCGTGGACTGCGAAGGGCCGCCGATGGTCCACGTGGCCAGAACCAGGCGCTGCGAAGTCGTCGTCTTCGGACGCGGTCAGCGCCTGCTCACTCCGGTGGTGCTCGGTGGCGGCCAGATCCTTTTGAATGCCGCCGACGGCGACGAGACAATCGAGATCAGCAAGATCGTCCCGAGCAAGTTTAATGACTCCGACCTCAAGGTGAGCTCTCCGCTGGAACTCGGCGACGTCATTCGAAGGGTGGCCAACCTCGGGGCCAACTATCCGGAGATTGTCTCAATCCTTCAGGCCGCTGAGAAGCAGAAGAACCTGCCCGGCCCGTTGGTGGTCGATGCCGTGCCAGGAAGCAGCCCGGTTTACCTCGAAGCCGCGCTCCTGGGTCGGGACACGACCGCCAAGAAAGACGACGCGCTTCAGAAAACGGGCGCGGAGTCGAAGTCAAAGCGTCCCAGCCTCCGCGACGCCATCAAGAACAGGTTCGGTAGGACCATCGGCATCAAGCCCGACGCCACGAAGATGGAAACCAAGCTTGACGCCACGAAGACGGAAACCAAGCCCGACGCCACGACGCCGCCAAAGACGCCCTGAAGGCCCCCATCCCCCCGATCCGCCCCTCTCCCTCACACGTGGGGAGAGAGCGGCGGAACGCTGAAATTCTCCCCAGATCCGCGTGATTTTCCCGAATTCTCCTCAAGCCTCCCAGCGCATCCTGCCGACGCATCCGGCCTTATCCCTCCTTTTCCTGTCTTCGGACGATCTAGTCCTGACCGCTTCTAAAGTCCCACGCCCTACGGATCGAAAATTACTCTTGACGGTCAGGTCCGCTACGGCAAGGAGGCGAGTGAAACCCCCTTGAGTGGCCCTGAACCGGGCGGCGTCCTTTTCTCAGTGATGAGAAGAGGGGGTCGTCTCGAAAACCGTGCCACCGGGGCCGGCAGGACGCCGGGCCTTGGGACACGAACGCGATGTCCGTTCGAAACGTAACATTGTTACAGCGGACGAAACGTCGCGCCGTGGGTCGGGATTCGGGAGCGGTGTCGGAGCGTTTTCGGGAACGTGCCGTGCCTTGATGGGAAGAGAGACCGGAACGGCCGCGAGGTCGGGATGGGCATCTCCGAACAAAGAGGGGCGGGCGGTCACCGCGCCGACGATGGGTCAACCGGAGGGGTGAGGAAACCTCCGAGGTCTCGCACCGATTTCAAGGGCGAGTGGAGTCCTCGATATGAAAAAAGTGTTCACAACCGGTCAGGTCGCGAAGATTTGCAAAGTCGCGCCCCGGACCGTGAGCAAGTGGTTCGACTCGGGCCGCTTGCGAGGATATCGAATCCCCGGCTCTCAAGATCGCCGCATCCCCCGCGAGCATCTCTTGCGCTTCCTCAAGGAGCACGGGATGCCGCTCGGCGACCTGGAGGCCGAGGTCTATCATAAAGTGCTGGTCGTCGGCGCCGACGCCCCGCTCCTTTCTTCGCTGAAGGAAAACCTTCGCGAGGGGGACGACTTCCGGATCGAGACCGCCGCCTCAGGATTTGAGGCGGGGATTCGCGCCGAGAGTTTTCACCCCGACTGCATCGTCATCGACCTGGCTGTGGGCCGGATCGAAGCGGGGCAGATCGCGCAGAACCTTCGGAAGAGCCCCGATCACCTCACCACGATCCTCGTCGCCCTCACCAGCGACGAGCCCGGCGAGGAACTCTACGGCATGGGATTCAATGACGCCTTCAAAAAGCCGTTCGACGGTGCCCTGCTCGCCGAGCGGGTCCGCCGCCTGATCTCGCAGAAGAAGGCCGACGAACCCTGATCCGTTCGACCCCGAAGGTTTTTCTCCGTCGCCCGCCCACTCACCCGGTCGGACGGCCGTCCCACGAGCCCGAGGCCCCACCCGGCACCCCGCCGGGCTGGACCCCGGGCTCGTCTCGTTGGAATCGTCGGTTCGGAATGGTATCGCGTGCGAACCGCCCGATCTGCGAGAGTCTGCCCGATCCGCAAGCGTCTCCGACCCCGTCGCTCCTTCGGAACTTGGAGTGCGTGAGCCTGCTCCTTCTGTTCCAGGGCGTTTTTCACGCCGGTGTACCGGGCTTTCGGTAGGGCCGGCTGTGCGTATAGACCGGACACATGGGTAGCGCGCGTGCGGACACATGGGTACAACTTTGACCTCATTTCGGACTCATTATTATCGTGTTGTTTTTGCCGATCGCGGCCTCGCCGCGTTGGGGGCGGGGTCAGGGCCAGCGCTCACTAAAGCACTGTTCCGGTAAGGACTTCCAGAAGGAAGTTTTCGTTCCAGCCACAACTGCGGCGTTTCATGACGAGGCTGTCGC
>JAYVYS010000734.1:0-10625 GCA_043784005.1 Isosphaeraceae bacterium | reverse complement strand
GCCTCCGCGGGCCTGATCCCTTGATGGGCAAACCAAAAGTGTAAGGGGCATGAACGAGTGAGTCAAGGGCAAGGAACCCGCGATCGACGCGGGTTGCTCGCAATGTTGCCGCCGGATGCGGAGAATGTAGGTTCACGCCTGTCTGACCACGAGCGCGAGTGTTGCGATCGGTTGCCGTGAACAAGGCATCCATGACCGACATTTTAATGCGGACGATTGATCACAGAATCTTGAATGGATCTGTTGACGTCGACGCTGAGATCGTTGACACGGCGCTCGTCGTGGTCCCGGCTTTCGGCACGTATTTGAGCATGAACGAGCCCGAACTCGGCAAGCTTTCGTTGCCGAGGATGTCAACGGCGCGGGCTCTGAGATGGCTGATCCCGACCGGAAGCGGAACCGAGACGTGGACCGAATAATTGCCGGCCTTGTCCACGACTCCGGTCCCGATGATCTGGTTGTTCTCGTTAAGGATTTGCATCGTGGTGAATCCGCTCGTGGTCGCACCTGCGGAATACGTGCCGCTCAGGATCGGATTTGACTGATGGGTCCAGCCCGCCGCGCCGCTCTTGGACTTCGTTCCCGAAGTCGTGTCGAGGCTAGGACGAGTCGGTGTCGGAATCTGCCGTCCGACGGCGAGCGTGGTTTGCAAGACGAGAGCGTAGTCGTTGGCGACAAGGAAGGTCGGGTCGTTACCTTGAGCATCAGCTTTCGCGATCGCATTCAAATCCGCGCGGAGACTTGTCTCCTGCGCCGGGGTCGCCCCTGCTTTGTTGAGCACATTGCCAAACGAACTGTTCAGATAACGCGCATTGGCCGCGCTGAGTGTCTGGTAAGGGAACGCGTGCCTCAAACTGGTGTTAAATGTGTTCACAACTCTCGTTGAGGGGGCGTGCAGGTTTCCGGCGATGTCGGTGAGGTCGGCCTGCAATTGTTTGATGGCACCAGAGGGGAGGAAACGCCCAGGCTGCGTCTGATCGAGATAATACGGAAGGTGCTCGATCCGCAGCGCTTTCTTCTGAAAATTATTCGGTAAATCTTCGATGGAGACGTTCTGGTTCGATTTGGGGGTGGCCCCGCCGAACAGACTCATCAGCGCGCGGCCTTCGAGCCCGTCGGCTGAAGGAACGAATCGGCGGCGGTCCATCGCGCAAATCTCCTGACGTGATCTGTCGAGACATGAGCCCCGTTGGCCTTCCTGGCCTTTCAGGACGAGCGACTAATTACCAGAAGGCCCGAAACTTGAACAGACGAGTTCGTGGACCTCGATCGCCGAGAATCGTCTCGCAATCGCTCTTCATGAATCTCAAGAATCCACCAAGGTCGCCTGCCGTTCGAGTGCCATGCGGAGGTAGGATCTCGGTTCCAGATCGGTGAGTCCCAGGGCCTTTGAGACGGCGATTACCGCCTTCTGGGCCGCCTCCAGATCTCCTTGATCCTCCACGATGGCCTCGACTTCCACGAACGTTCCCAGCCCATCAGCGTCATCCAGCACCACTTCGAATGCTCGGCCATCGTGAGTCAGGTGGTAGGACGTGCGCACCTTGCCGACTGTGAGGACCGGGCGAAATCCGAGCGCGTCGAAAAGCTGGCGGAGTCTCTCCAGGTGTTGCTCACCATTCGCGAACGGAATCTCAAGTTCCCGACGGGTCTTCGTAGGCCCGGATTGCTTTGGACCCTTGTACGTCACGGCGTTGTGGTCGCCCACGCGGCGGATCCTGAAAGCCTCCCCCGTTTGGGCGAAGTCTCGGGAGGGGTGAGCAAGGTAAGTGTCCTCCTGCTGAACCGAGGGGCTATGGAGCGCCCCCAATTGCAGAAGTCTGGTAGCGACGATTTCGTGGTTCAGGCAGCGGTATTTCTGTTCGATCTCGTAACTCATATCCTGGACGTTAGTCAGTCCCGATGCGTGGGTCAACAATTCGCACAAAAAGATGTTCCCGTCGCTTGCCGACCAATAAAGGAAACCGCCGACGAATACTTCCCTATGCCGGACGACCAAATGGTTCGTCGGGCCTCAAACGGTCGGGTAGACTTTGCCGGTAGCGGTTTTTACACAAGACACGTCTTGATCCGCTTTCGTGAGCGCCCGTTCCACAAGGAGATGCGTCGTGATTACGGCGTGGGTCGGTATGTTGGGTCCGGTGTTCGCTCAGTTGTCGCAGGGAACCCCCTGGCCGATTTCCTGGCTTGTGTGGGGAGTCTTCGGACTGATCGGGTTGATCGTACTCAGCGAGTTGCTGGGAACACGGTACATCTCGAACAACCGGGTCGGAATCGTCGAAAAGCTTTGGTCGGCGAGAGGTTCGGTTCCCGAAGGCCGAATTCTCGCAATCAACGGAGAGGCGGGATTTCAGGCGGAGCTGATTCGTGGTGGCTTCCACTTTGGCCTTTGGCGCTGGCAGTACAGAATCCACACCGTCCAGCTTGTCACCATCCCCCAGGGTAAGATCGGGTACGTTTACGCCCGGGACGGCGAGCCGCTGCTGCCCAGTCAAACCATCGGCAAAGTCGTCTCGTGTAATAACTTTCAGGACGCCCGGTCGTTTCTTCTTGGTCGCGCGTCGACCGGCGACGGAGAGCCTGAAGTCGGGCAACGTGGTCGACAACGTGCGATCTTGCGTGAAGGTGTTTACGCGATCAATCTGTCGCTTTTCCTGGTGATCAGCGAAGAGATGGTCTATCGGCTCGATCTCGCGGGTCAACGCGAACTCAAAACGATCGTGGGCTGGCAGAACGAGTTGAGCGCGATCGACGCCTTCAACCCAGTGGTGATCGGTGCTCCGATGGAGTGCCAGGACCCCTTCTATCCCGAGAAAAGAATTGTCGTCGACAGTATCGGAATCGTGACGGTCATGGATGGTCCCTCGCTGGAGCCCGGCGAAATCATCGCACCCGGTGTTGGGTTCGACCGCATTGACAAGGATTATCACAACAACTACCAGGACACCGAGGCCTTCCTCCGCGCAGGAGGCCGTCGCGGCCTTCAGTATCTCACGCTGACGGATGGAACCTACTTCATCAATCGCTGGTTCGCAACCGTCGAATCGATCCCGAAGACCGTCGTGCCCATTGGTTATGTCGGTGTGGTGGTCAGCTACATTGGTAAAACGGGCAGCGACATCTCCGGCGAGGCGTTCCGTCATGGCGAGCGCGTCGCGGAAGGTCAGCGCGGAGTCTGGGAACGTCCGTTCGGGCCGGGAAAATATCCCTTCAATACCTATGCCGGTTGCATCATCCTGGTACCGACGACGAACTTCGTCCTTCACTGGGTGACCGGTCGAACCGAGACGCACCGCTACGACGAAAGTTTGCGGTCGATCGACCTCGTCACCAAAGACGCTTACGAGCCCTTGCTTCCGCTCTCGGTGGTCGTTCACATCGACTACCAGAAAGCGCCGAACGTCATTCAGCGCTTCGGAGACGTGAAAAAGCTGATCACGCAAACACTCGACCCGATGTTGAGTGCGTTTTTCCGAGACGTCGCACACCGAAAAACGATGCTTCAGCTTCTTCAACAACGTGATGAGATTCAGCACGAGGCCCGCGAGGAACTTCGGCGTCGATTCCACGAGTTCGACATCGAGTGCGTGGATGTGCTCATCGGCAAGCCTGACACGGCTGAGGCCGGAGGGTCCGGTAAGATCGAGACACTGCTCGAACAGCTTCGCCTGCGACAGCTCTCGATCGAGCAGATCGAAACCTTCGAGCGCCAGGTCGCGGCTGCCGACAAGCTTCGCGGGCTGAACGAGGCGCAGGCCCAAGCGTCGATGCAAACTCAGCTCACGAACTCTTTGGTACAGGTTCGTATCGCCGAGAACGAGGGTGAAGCGTCCCTCGCGAGAGCCAAAAAACAGGCGGAACAGCTTGTCGTGACCGCGGAGGCGGATAGCCGGCAACGTGTGCTTGCCGGACGTGGTGAAGGCTCGCGCGTGCTTCAGGTTGGTCTCTCTGAAGCCTCGGTGCTGCTCCAGAAAATTCAGTCGTTCTCTGACCCCAGGCTGTATGCGTTGCAGCTCGTCGCCGAACAACTTGCTCAGAGCAAGCAGCCGCTGGTTCCCGAACGCGTCTTCATGGCCGGGGGCACAGGAGTTGGCGCTGAGAGTGGTCAATCGGCGGCTTCGGCCGGTCAGGGACTGCTTGGGATGCTGATCAGCCTGATGGTCGCCGAACGCTCGGGCTTCGAGCTTTCCGAGAACTCCTCAAGCACGGCGTTGAAGGAATTCAACGAGCGTATGACCCGGCAGGCGATGGATTCGATGGCGAAATCGGTCGAATCAGACGCCCAAGAGGTGATCAAGCCCAAGGCTTCGGTCGGCACCAATGGGCCCCCTCTCGCCGAAACGACCCGGATGGCCTGATGAGGTTCATTGAAGGAATCGCATCTCAAAGAAATGGTCCCCAGTCTTGTCACCCGAGGCTGGGGATTGTTTTATTCTGGTTCGGATCGTCGTGAGCAAACCTGGAAACGTTCAATCTGTGCTTGATCCGGGGATGTCCTTCGCGGCATAATGCTCGCTTCGCCACCTTAGCGTGGCCAAAGAAATTTTCGAATGGAGCTTCCTTCCGATGAAAGCCAAGCAGAAGCACAAGAAAAGCTATAAGTGGCGGAAGAAGGCGGATTCTTCTCCGATCGCCAAATGTCGTCGACCGAAATTGGGTGGCGTTCGCAACCCCAGGAAGCGTAAGCATCTCGGCGGTGTCGGTCTCTAAAGATTCGGCCTCGATTCTTCGCCTTGCGTGAACTCATTAACGCTCCCGGCTTCCTCGCGCTCTTCGTTTGAGCGACCAGAGGAATCGCGGGGGCGTTCGTTTTTTCGAAGAGGTTTCGTGGCTGAAATCGTTTTCGCAATTATTTTGGAGAAAATGGTCAAAATGCCGCTGTAGTACATGGACGCTGAGTATTCAGGCTTTTACAATAAGCAATGTTGAAGCGGCTCACGGTTCGGGACTAACCCCGAGTTTTACTTGTGTGCACAGAATTTGAGACGAGCAAATGAACGAAACTTCGGATCGGTCTCTGCTCGACTTGATTCGGCGTCACGGTTCGCTCACGATTCACGAGATGGTTGAACATCTCGGAGTCACACCGACCGCGATCCGCAATCGTCTCACGCGATTGGTCAGTTCGGGAATGGTCGAGCGTGAGAGCGAGCAGGGGGGGCGGGGCCGGCCCAAACACACGTACAAGCCGAGTGTCGAGACCCATAAGAAACTCGGCCAGAATTACGCCGACCTCGCGGTCGTCCTGTGGGACGAGATGATGCGGTCGGTCGAAGATCGAAAGCTCCGTCGCATTATCTTCGGGCGGATCACCGAACGACTTGCCGAGGTCTACAAGGCACAAGTCACGGGCGATGCCTGGGAAAATCGGCTCGTCCAACTCGGTAGCATCTTGCACGATCGAGGGGTCGAGACGGAGGTCACGCGGGGTGACGGCTCGATGATGCCGGTCCTTAAACAGCACTCTTGCCCCTATTACGAGCTTGCCCAGGTGGATCGGACGGTGTGTTCGATGGAACGCAAGATGTTCGAGAAAATCCTCGGGAGAGGCGTCCGTCTGAGTCAATGCAGGCTCGACGGCCACCAATCATGCGACTTCGAGGCCAAGCCCGAGGTGTTCGCGATTGGGGTCAAGTGAACGCGTGCCGACGCCTCCTTCCTTCTTCGCGAGCGTTGGAAATTTTTGTACACAGGTTCCGGACTGAAGCCGGATGAACCGATTGAATCCTCTTGATTGCGGACCAGGGCCGCGATTTTTCAAAAGTAGGGCAGAAGACTGATGAGCAAGGTCCTCAAGATTGACAACCTTCATGTGGCGATCGACGGCAAGGAGATCCTCAAAGGGGTCAACCTCACCATCAAGCAAGGGGAAGTTCATGCCCTGATGGGGCCGAACGGTTCCGGAAAGAGCACTCTGAGCTATGCGTTGATGGGTCATCCCAACTATGAAGTGACCGAGGGTTCGGCGACGTTGAACGGAGTCGACTTGCTCGATCTCGAAGCCGATGAGCGCGCCAAGGCGGGTCTGTTCCTCGCGTTTCAGTACCCGACGTCGATTCCCGGAGTGACCGTCGCCAATTTCCTTCGCCATGCGGTCTCCAACGTTCGCAATCCGCTTCGCAAGGAAGGCGAAGATCTGATTCCGATGCGCGACTTCCGCAAGGAACTGCGCGCTGAGATGGACGAGTTGGGGATGGACCCGGAATTCGCCCGCCGATACCTCAACGAGGGTTTCTCAGGCGGCGAAAAGAAGCGTGCCGAAGTCCTTCAACTCGCCATGCTCCGCCCGGCTTTCGCGATCCTCGACGAGACCGACAGCGGCCTCGATATCGACGCGGTGCGGATCGTCTCGGAAGGCGTCAACAAGGTCGCCGCGAAGATGTCGACGGGCGTCCTGGTCATTACCCACTATCAGCGGATCCTGAATTACATCAAGCCGCAATTCGTCCACATTCTTTTCGGCGGCAGGATCGTCGAAAACGGTGGCACCGAGATCGTCGAATTGCTGGAAAAAGAAGGGTACGACTGGATTCGTGCCAAATATCCCGAAGCCGCGAATGACGAGGACGCGCTCGAACAGAACGCTCCGGCTGGCCAACTCACTTTCTAGATCGATACCGCTTACACGCCCCTACTCGTTGAATAATAAAGGACATACCACGATGGCGACCGATCTGAGCAGCCAGGTCTCGGGCATCAAGGAAGACGACAAGTACGGCTTTCGCGACTCGGACGAAAACTACTCGTTCAAGAGCAAGAAGGGTCTGACGCGCGAGGTCGTGGAAGAGATCTCGGCAATGAAAGACGAACCGCGCTGGATGCGCGACCTCCGTCTGAAGGCCCTCGACATCTTTTGGGGGAAGCCCACGCCGACCTGGGGCGGCGACCTTTCCCACTTGAATTTCGACGACATTCACTACTACATGAGAGCCGCCGATCGTCAGGGCAAGACGTGGGACGATGTCCCCGCCGAGATCAAGAACACCTTCGATAAGCTTGGAATTCCCGAAGCTGAGCGAAAGTTTCTCGCAGGCGTCGGCGCTCAATACGAGTCCGAAGTCGTGTATCACAGCCTTCGCGAAGATCTCAAGCAGAAGGGCGTGATTTTCGTCGATACCGACACGGCCCTGCGTGAGTATCCGGACCTGATCCGCCAGTATTACGGCACGATCATTTCGATCCACGACAACAAGTTCGCCGCGCTCAACTCAGCGGTCTGGTCGGGTGGATCGTTCGTCTACATCCCCGCGGGTGTGAAAGTTGACATCCCTCTCCAGGCCTATTTCCGGATCAATGCCGAGAACATGGGCCAGTTTGAACGGACGTTGATCATCGTCGAGGAAGGTGCTCAGGTTCATTACGTTGAAGGTTGCACCGCCCCGATGTATTCGACCGAGAGCCTCCACTCGGCCGTTGTCGAAATCGTCGTCAAAAAAGGCGGCCGCTGCCGCTACACGACGATCCAAAACTGGGCCAACAACATTTACAACCTCGTGACAAAGCGCGCAGTCGCCTACGAGGATGCCGTGATGGAGTGGGTTGACGGCAATCTCGGCAGCCGGCTCACCATGAAATATCCCGCCGTCTATATGATGGGCAAAGGGGCACGCGGAGAAATCCTTTCCATCGCGTTCGCGGGCAAAGGCCAGCATCAGGACGCCGGCGGCAAAGTGGTCCATGGTGCTCCCTACACAAGCTCTCGGATCATCTCCAAGAGCATCAGCAAAAACGGCGGACGCGCGAGCTATCGCGGACTCCTCAAAGTCGCCTCGGGGGCCAAAGGCTCGAAGTCGAACGTCGTCTGCGATGCGTTGATCCTCGACCCGCAGAGCCGATCCGATACGTATCCTTATATCGAGATCGACGAAGACGACGTCAAGATTGGTCATGAGGCGAGCGTCTCAAAGATTGGTGAGGAACAACTCTTCTACTTGAAGAGCCGGGGACTTTCCGAGGCCGAGGCGTCGACCTTGATCGTCAGCGGCTTCATCGAGCCCCTGGTGAAAGAGCTGCCGATGGAATACGCCGTCGAGATGAACAAGCTCATCCAACTTCAGATGGAAGGCTCGGTGGGCTGAGCCTTCCTCTCCTCGATCGCGTCCCCATTGTCGAAAACGGGGCCGCGATCAACGGTCCAACCCGCCAGAATCACTCCGACCTGAAAACGCGGTGTCCTCGGCCAATTGAGGTCGAGGACATCGGATTCTTTCCCTGATATCGGTTCTTACCAGACATGGAATCGCTGTTTCCTTACATCTTCCTCACCGGTGTGGCCCTCATCATCATAGGTGCGTTGATCTTGCTAGTGGCGGCGTTTCGCACGCGGGTCTGGTGGGGATTGGGAGTCCTCGTTTTTCCGCCCGTCGCCGTCGTTTTTTTCGCGAAGCATGCACGACAATCCCTCATTCCTTCGCTCGTGATGTTCTTTGGTGTCTTGATGGCCGCGGGGCCGCCCATCTATATGAAGGTGAGGCCCGTCGATCTTGGGCCACGCGCGGTGATCGTCAACGGAGAACGCCATGTCACGTTGACCGGCTGGGATCAGAAGGATTACTCCGTTCTCCGCCAATACCCGTCCGCTGTTGTCCTCCAGATGGCCAATTCCGACGTGACCGACGCGACCCTGATCGAGCTCAAGGGCTTGAAGCAGCTTCGCGAGCTCGACCTCAACGGTTCGCAAGTCACCGACGCGGGTTTGAAGGTTCTGGGTCAAGAATTGCCTGCTCTTGAGACACTGAAACTTAGCGGGACGGCAGTGACTGATGCGGGTTTGACGGAATCGCTCGCTCTTATGGAGTCGCTTAAGCGCCTGGATCTGCGGGGGACCAAGGTTAGCCCAGAGGTGCTAAAGACCTGGCGAGAGGCAAAGCCGTCAAGGAGAGGACTTCAATGACTCTACAACTTCACAAGGATGCTGCAGGAGATCTGCGCAACGCGGCTTACCTCGGGGTCGCATGTGACCTGGCTTATCTAGACGCGACAAACGGGCCTGAGCAGTATCGTTCTGAACTCGGCCTCGAAGCGAGACTTATCAGCGTCGATAACACCCAAGTGTTCATCGGAGAGAACGAGACCTCGATCGTCGCCGCGTTTCGGGGTTCCGAAGCGCCCGACTCGATCGATGGGTTCAAGGATTGGTTACTCACCAATGCGAATAATTTCCTGATCCTTCCCGAAGGCCGGATCGGTACCGACTTTGCCGCGGCGGGGGTCGGAGCGCGATTTCATCGTGGGTTCATGTCGGCGCTCGCTGATATCTGGGGGCCGATGTTCGCGGCGCTCGACGGGGCTATGAGCAAGTCGGAGAGGCCACTTTGGATCACAGGCCATAGCCTGGGCGGCGCGGTGGCGCTTCTGTCGGCCTGGCGGCTCCAGCAGCAATTCGTGAGCGTCCATGAAATTTATACGTTCGGTGCCCCGATGATCGGCAATGAACTCGCCGCGCAAGCGTTTGAAAAGCAATTCCCCGGCAAGATCTTCCGGTTCGTCGATGACCTTGATGTCGTCCCTTTACTCCCGACGGTCAGCCTGATTGCGAATACCTACACGCACTGCCAAGCTGAGCAAATCCTCGGGGGGGTCGCCACCGACCCGGACGGCACGCCAGACACTCCGGCGGGTGCCTTGTTGAAGACCCTGGGCAACCGCGCTGTCGACGGGATCATGAATTTGAGTCTCATGGACGAGGTTTGGGGGTGTCTCAAGGACCGGATCGCACACCACATGATGACCAACTATCAGGCGAAGATCGGCGAAAAGAGAAGCACCAGCGTTTGATTGGCCCATGACGATTCTTTTTTCGTCAACAATCATGGATTTCTCAGTGTTTCGTGAGACGAGAACTCTCCAGCAATGAGCATCGCGACCGCGAAGACCTCTACAGATACCGGCGGATTCACCGAGTCGACCTTCGAAGCTTTTCTGAAGGGGCGCGATGAACCCGCCTGGTTGACCGCGCGAAGAAAAGAGGCCTTCGCCATCTTTCAAGCAACTCCGTGGCCAACGGCCAAGGACGAAGAATGGCGGCGGACAGACATCCGCGGGCTGAAGCTAAATTCGTTCGCTCCCGCCGTGAAGCATACGCCAAGCACGGAAGATTCGGCGGCGATCGAACCCCTCTGGTCGACACTGAGTGCGAGTTACGCGACAGGGATCGAGCAGATTAATGGCGAGACGACGCGCCTCGCTGATCCTTCGAAATTGGGCGGGGCGGTCTTCATCGATCTGAACACTGCGTTGAAAGATTGTCCCGAGCTTCTGGAACGTTGCCTGTTGACGAAGGCGGTCTCACCTCGGGACGATGCCTTCGCCGCCCTACACGCCGCCTTCTGGACGGGTGGCACTTTGCTTTATGTGCCAAAAGGTGTGAAGGTCGGGGTACCTCTCTTCAGTCTCGTCGGAATGACCAGGGCCGGACGTGTCGAGATGGACCACACTCTCGTTATCCTTGAAGAGGGAGCCGAAGCGACGCTTGTTCGTGAGACGACCGGGCGCGATCGCGAGGGAACTCAAGCCTTGCACGTCGGTGCTGTCGAGCTCCTTGTCGGCCGGGCCGCGACGCTTCGATTCGTGAATATCCAGAACTGGGACGATGCGACCTGGCACTTCAGTCGAGAACGGGCGAT